>JAYVIN010000085.1:0-27693 GCA_043770135.1 Flavobacterium sp.
TATAGCTGTGTTTACCGCTCCTGAACTCGCAATAGTAATACTCCCAATTGTGTCAGAATTTTGCAATCCGCTAGAAGTAAACAAAATAGAACCTGAACCAGTGGTAAACGTTTGTCCATAGGTTTTACTGCCGTTATTGGCGGTGATAGTTAAAGGTGCTGTATTTACAGTTAAAGTTCCATTGGTATAAGTAATGTTGTAATTAGATGCTGTAAAAGTACCTGCGGTAGCGGCTGATGGAACTATAGAATAACCACCAACTGACGCGGTGCTTACTGCTCCTGAACTAGCAATGGTAATATTGCCAATGGTTTCGCTGTTTTGCAGCCCACTGGAAGAAAACAATGTTGAACCCGTTCCTGTGGTAAATGTTTGTCCATAGGTTTTACTACCGTTATTGGCAGTGATAGTTAAAGGTGTTGTGTTTACAGTTAAAGTCCCATTGGTATAAGTAATATTGTAATTAGAAGCTGTAAAAGTACCTGCGGTAGCGGCTGATGGAACTATAGCATAGCTACCAACTATAGCTGTGTTTACAGCTCCCGAACTAGCAATGGTAATATTGCCAATGGTTTCGCTGTTTTGCAGCCCACTGGAAGAAAACAATGTTGAACCCGTTCCTGTGGCAAATGTTTGACCATAGTTTTTACTGCCGTTATTGGCGGTGATAGTTAAAGCAGCTACTGTTACACTCAAATTATTAGTAACATAGGTAATCGTATAATTACTTAGCGTAGCCGATCCACTAGTTTTTATAAAGGTGCTTGGCGATACCGCTCCTGTATAGGTTCCTACTGCTGAACTCGCCGTATTACCACTGGTATAAGCTAGGGTTACTGTTCCTGCCAAAGTTTCTGAATTTTGCATCCCTGTTACACTTAAAGGCGTGGCTCCTGATCCTGGAGTTAGTGTAGCTCCATAAACATGGGTGGCTGTATTTGCCGTTACTGTTAAAGTGGCTGTGGTTACACTCAAATTATTGGTAACATAGTTAATCGTATAATTACTTAGCATAGCCGTCCCGCTTGTTTGTATAAAGGCACTTGGTGATACTGCCCCCGAATAGCTTCCTATTGCAGAGCTCGCCGTGTTACCACTAGTATAGGCAAGGGTAACTGTTCCTGCTAAAGTTTCTGAATTTTGCATTCCTGTTACACTCAAAGGTGTGGCTCCTGATCCTGGAGTTAATGTAGCTCCGTAAACATGGGTGGCTGTGTTAGCGGTTATTGTTAATGGGGCAGCTGTAACGCTAAGTGTTTCTGAATTTGAAGTATATGAAATAGTATAATTACTCGCTGTAAAAGTTCCTCCAATCGCTGCCGATGGTGTAATTGTTGAAGTACTGCCTACAGTAGCGGTTGCTGTTAATGCTCCTGCACCATAAGTTAAAGTAACACTACCTATGGTTTCACTATTTCGTAATCCTGTTGAACTAAAAGCTGTAGCTCCAGAAACTGGTGTGCTTTGAGTGGATCCGTAAGTTTTACTGCCATTATTGGCGGTTATGGTTAAAGCAGCTCTATTAATCGTAAATGTCCGTGTATTGTTAAAAACCGAGTTACTTGCCGTAGCAGTAACTGTAAATGGAGAACTGGTAATTGCTGCGGCTGTTGCCGTAGTGGTAAGAGTTAATGTACTTGTTGCTGTTGCTGTACTTCCTGAGTAGGACACAGTTGTAGGCGAAAAAACAGCAGTAACTCCAGTAGGCAATGTAGAAATTGAAAGCGCAGCGCTTCCAGAACCATTATCACTCCTTGTAACGGTGATTGTATAGGTAATTGTTCCTCCAGTACCGTAAGTTGTAGTTGCTGAAGCTGCTGAAACAGCAACCGATGTTAAAGTTTGAGATTGCATTCCAATGCCAACCAAGAAAAAGCAAACCATAAGAATGGTTTTTAAGGCGGGTGCTATACAATCAAAAGTGTTTATTTGGCAGCTATGTAAAAGTCTTTTCATACGTATTTTTTTTCTAAAAATTCAATAAAATCTTTTAGGTATTTAAACCCAAAAATTATACTAATCTATAAATGAACAAAAATCAGCTGAGAGATTAAAATTTACTCGTTCAAACGCCTATTTATCGGTTATAAAGCTGGTTTTGTGTGAAATAAAAGCAGATTGATTTAAAGTAATTTCGGCATCAGAATAGTACACAATAAAAGCCATTTGTTTTCTAAAAATACTACATTCAAAAATTGTCTATTTTTGTGGTATTGTAAATAAAAAAAATTGAATCTTAATTTTTAAATAAATTTAGTATTGAAACCCATTTCTTCCCTAAAAGAAGCCATTCAAAAAGCAGAATATTTCTGTTCCTATCAAGAACGCTGTCATGAGGAGGTAGTCGAAAAATTGCGAACGATGAAAATGGATTCGGACGAAATCGACCAAATTGTGGTGCATCTTATTACCGAAAATTTTTTGAACGAAGAACGTTTCGCCTTTAGTTTTGCTCGAGGAAAACACCGCATGAAGCATTGGGGAAAAATTAGGATTACGAATGAATTGAAATTTAAAAAAATCACGCAATCACTCATCAATAAAGCCCTTTTTGAAATTACTCCCGAGGAATATCTAAACACTTTTCACACATTGGCCGAAAGGCATTGGGAAACGATGCGTGAAACAAATGCTTTAAAAAAACGAAAGAAGTTTTGTGATTATTTGTTGCGAAAAGGGTTTGAAAGCGATTTAGTGTATAGCAAATTAAAAGACTTAGAAAAACCATAATTGATTTTGACAATCTAAATTTTGATATGTCCCCAGTTTTCGCCACTTTGAATGCGCCAAATTTGCATTTCGCTAACGCCAAATTGTTTGGCAATCATTTTTATGCGAGTCGTTCTCTTTGGGTTTGCTAACATTTTTTTAATGAGCATTACTTTAGTCACAGTTAATTTTCGACCGTTTGAATTGATATTGTGTTCCAATAAATTTTTTCGAGCCTGAATCACAAAAGGACTCACTTTGGTAAATTCTAACATTTCCTCTCGTGTTGCCCATTTCAAATTTCGAAAATCGTCATTATCTCTTTTTCTGTCCAAATGCAAAACATAAGTCTGCTCTTCCGAATCTTTGGGAATAAAATATTCGGCTATTAGTTTTGAAAAAAACATATGTTTATTTTGCGCCTTTCCGTCTACAAATATTTTGTATTTGAACAATTTATAGCCGTCAGTAGTGGCTCCTTTCAATATCCGACCAAACTTCATGTCTTTTACAAAACTAATCAACCTCCCTTTATTCGAAATGGCATAATGCAATTTTAGCTTGTCTGGAATTGCAATTTCGTGGAATATTTCATTAGGGTACAACCGAATGGGTTTCATTGGTTCAAGCTTCATTTTGACTTTTATTTTATGGTTTAAGGCATTCAATACAACATGAGTAACTGTTTTTACAACTACCTTTAAAATTGTATTCGAATCGAATTTTTCTTATTTACTTCAGATTCACAAATATGATTGTTTAGCCTGATTTGGTTAGAATCAATAGTAAATACTTGGAGATCGGTTTAAAATTTTAAAAAACTATTTTACACTTTTCTACACACAAAAATCGTTGTTTTTTATCAATTTATGAAACTTTTGGGCACAACTTTAAAAAGGTCTAAATTACTAGTAAAACACTTACGGCATTTCCGCCAAAACCAACAGCATTAACCAAAACTTTACGAATTTGTTTTCTGGTGTTTTGTTCTTGGACAAAAGGAACGCCAATAAACTCTTGATGTTGCAGCATTAAAATCGCCATTTCGATACTCAACATTCCCGATGCACCAAAAGTGTGACCGATTTTCCATTTGTTAGTCGTCAACATGGGCAAATCGGAAGTAAATACTTTTTGAATCGCTTTGTATTCGGTTAAATCCCCGGCTTTAGTTCCTGGAGCGTGCATCACAATAACATCTACTTCGGTCAAATCGGTATCCTTCAAAGCCATTTTCATTGATTTTTGGAAACAAGTGGCTTCCGCCGAAATGGATATGTTGTGTTCCAAAATTTCGGTGGCATACCCAATGCCTTCTATAAAAGCGAGCGCATTTTCTTTTTTACCCATTTCGAGACAACATACTCCAGCACCTTCGCCAAGAATCAAGGTGTTTTGTGTTTTTTCTAAATCTAAAGCACGGCAGGGAAAATTTTCTTCACTGTTCGAATAAATCTTCAAAGCTCGCATTTGAGCCACTGTAAAATCGGTCAAAGGAGCTTCACTTCCGCCAACTACAAACTTGTCTGCCATACCCGAGCGAAGCCAAGCAACGCCATTTAGTACTGCATGCAAAGCCGTCGAACAGGTAATAGAATGTGATATTTCGGGCCCTGAACTTTGTAAATCGTGAGCCACCCATGAGGAAATATTTCCTAGAGTAGTCGTTGGTGATGCCAAGGTTTGGGCTTTTCCGGTTTCTAGGTATTCTTGGTGGTGTTTTTCGAATAAGTCGGTGGCACCTCGAGATGACCCAATATTAATCCCGAAAACATCGTTTGAAGTCCAACCGGCATTTTGCATCGCTTGCCTTGAAACCGCTATGGCAAACAAAACCGTTTTGTCTAGAAATTTATACTTGCTATCCGATTGTTTTATAGCTTCAATTATCGAATTAGCATCATCGCCCAATTTAGCCACCCAAGTGTTTTTATGGTCTAAAAAATGTTCGGTGAAGTAATGATTGGCATTTTGATAATTATTCCAAATCGTTTTTGGATCATTGCCCAATGGAGAAATAGAAGCTATAGATGTTATGGAGATAATTTGTGACAAGATTATTTATTTTAAAGCAAAGGTCGTAAAAAATGACAACTATATAACCACGAAGGACACAAAGAAGGCTCAAGGCTCACGAAGTTATTTAAAAATGGCACTCGGATTACACAGATTTAAACGGATTTATTTTATTCGTGAATTCGTGGTAAAAAAAATAGTCTTAGGATTGCATTGATATTAAGTTCGAGAAGACAATTTTTCACTTTTTTATCAGTGTAAATCCGTTTAAATCTGTGGCCCAAACTAAACTATTTCCAATGCTTTTTCGACCACTTCATATACTTTTTGTAATTGTTCGTCAGTAATGATGTAAGGTGGCAAAATATAAACAATGTTGCCAACAGGACGCAAAATAACTCCGTTAGCTATAAAAAAATCATAGAGTGTATTCCGCATCGTTCCATAATAACTTTCAGAACCAATAGTTTTTATTTCTAAAGCGAAAATCACTCCCAACACTCGTGTTGCTGTCACTTTTGGATGAGACTCAATATGCTTTTGAAACTCCAAATGTTTTTTATGTACTCGAGCAATATTGTCTTGCATTTCATTAGTTTGCAACACGTTTAGACTTGCCAAAGCCGCAGCACATCCTGTAGGGTTTGCCGTGAAAGTATGTCCGTGAAACAAGGCTTTATTGATGTCTTCATCATAAAAAGCATCAAATATTTCTTGGGTAAAAGTAGTAATCGCCATCGGAATAGTTCCTCCCGTCAATGCTTTAGACAAACACATCATATCAGGCTTTTCGGTTAGATAATCAGAGGCAAAATTTTTCCCAGTTTTTCCAAAACCAGTCATGACCTCATCGGCAATGGTGAGCACATTGTTTTCTTTACAAAAATGGATTAATTTGTCTAGTATTTCGGGTTCATACATCACCATGCCAGCTGCGCCTTGAACCAACGGTTCGAAAATAAATCCTGCACAAGAATTATTATTTATGGCATTTGCCAAAGCCTTGAAACTTGTTTCTTCTTGTCCTTTTATAGGCACCGGAATTCGAATAACATCAATCAACATTCCTTGAAAAGCTTCTGTGAAAAAGGAGATTCCACTCGCCGCCATTGCTGCAAATGTATCGCCGTGAAAAGCATTTTCGAAAGCAATAATGGTAGTTCTTTTTTCGTTTTTGTTAAAAAAATATTGCAAAGCCACCTTGATTGCAATTTCAACCGCTGTCGAACCATTATCGGAGAAAAAAAGTTTTTGCTGATTTTTGGGTAAAAGTTCCATCAACTTTTCCGAAAGTAAAACAGCCGGCTCATGTGTAAAACCTCCAAAAAGAACGTGTTCTAAGGTTGTGAGTTGCTTATAAATCGCATCGGCAATAAATTTGTTGGAATGGCCATAAGGATTCACCCACCACGAAGCGATGGCATCAATATATTCCTTGTTATTTTCGTCCCAAAGCAAAGCGCCTTTTCCTCTTCTAATAGCAATAGCTGGTTTAGAGGTTTTGTGTTGGGTATAAGGATGCCAAAGGTGTTTTTGGTCTCTTTCTTGTAAATTCATTTTTTGAGAATATAGAGAAAAGAATATAGAGAAAAGACTAATCTCAATTAGGCACAAAGATAAAATCTATTTTCTATGTTCTATTCTCTTTGATCTAATTTTAGAAGATTCTCCCGAAACAAATCTGCGTATTCTCGAATAACATTTTGGTCAAAATAGGGTTCTTGTTCGATTCGTCCGATGCATTTTATTGCTGTTTTATTTAAAATTATCGATTCAGTAGCTTTATTCTCCTCACCACTAAAAATGATTCCAGCGATACTAATATTTCTATTTTTTAGCGCTTCGATGGTTAGCAAAGTATGATTGATACTTCCTAAATAATGCCTTGAAACCACAATCACTTTATAATCTGATTGTATTAAATCGATGACACAATCGGTTTCGTTTAAAGGGACAAAAACGCCGCCAGCTCCTTCAATTACTAAATGATTATCCGTATTGGGCTCGATTATTTTTTTTAAATCAATGGTAATTCCATCTACTGCAGCGGAATAATGCGGACTGGCTGGTGTGTTGAGTTTATAGCTGTTTTCAAAAATTTGGGATTTGGGATTTGAGATTTGAGATTTTACTTTGTGACTGTCAGAATTATCCAAATCACCCGCTTGAATGGGTTTCCAATAATCGGCTTCAAGTGCTTCGACAATGATAGAAGAGGCAATGGTTTTGCCTACATCGGTTGAGATTCCTGTAATAAATAGTTTCATAATTGGCCCACGGATAATACTGATTTAACAGATTATCACGGATTTTTTTTGTTTTGTTTTCTGTCGTTTGTATATATAATACGTTTAAATTCTGCATCTTCTCCAAAATTGAGTAACAAGCCAACTTCAATTTCAGTAGCTTTGAGATAGTTCATTAATTGAGCGGAATGAACATTCATAAGGAGTTCACAAGCCTTTAATTCAACAATTACTTTGTCTTCAATTAATAAATCTGCATAATAATCGCCAATTAATTGATTTTTGAAATAGACTTTAATTGGTTTCTGTGCTTCCACTTTATAACCTAAAAATTTTAACTCGAAATACATTGCATTTTGATAGACTTTCTCCAGAAAACCATAGCCCAACTGATTATAAACCGCATAATAGGCCTTTAAAATTGAATCTGTAATTCCTTTATGAAGTAAGTCTGACATAATTAATCCGTGTTAACCTGTAAAATCCGTTTGATCTGTGGGCTAATATACAAAGTTACTCAACAATCGTAAAACTTCCGAGATTTCTTCTTTGGTGTTGTAACTATGCAAGCAAAACCGCAATCGTTCCTGACCTTCGGGGACAGTGGGAGATAAAATAGCCTTGATGTCAAAACCTTTTTCCTGGATTTGTTTAGCTATTGATTTTACGTTTTGGTTTCCTGGAATTATAGCACTTTGAATGGCTGATTTACTTCTGACGAACATGGGTTTCAATCCCAACAAATTCTTTTCTTGATTGAAATGAATGATGTTTTCACGCAAAGAATTAATGGCAGTTTTCTCTGTTTCCAAATGTTGATAAGCCACCAAAATTGTGGCAACAGCATGTGGTGAAAGTCCCGTGGTATAAATAAAACTTCGGGCGAAATTGACGAGATAGGCTGCTAATTCCTGACTTCCTACAACTGCTGCACCGTGACATCCTAATCCTTTTCCGAAAGTTACTATTCGGGCGAAAACTTGGTTTTCTAAACCCGACATTTGCACTAATCCTTGACCTTTATCGCCAAAAACTCCCAACGCATGCGCTTCGTCAACTACTAAATAAAAATTGTATTTTTCTGAAAGCTGTGCTAGTTCTGCGAGGTTTGGTGTGTCTCCGTCCATTGAAAATACGGATTCGGTAACGATAAAGATGGAAGATGGAAGTTGGAAGTTGGAAGTGTTTCCAATATTATCCCTGTTGCCCCCATTGAAATTGCCATTGCCATTGAAATTGAATATTTTACTTTCTAAATCCTCAAAATCGTTGTGCTTAAACTTATAAGATTTAGCATTCGAAAGTTGGATTCCATCTCGTATTGACGCATGGCATAATTCATCATACAAAATCAAATCTCCTTTTTGGGGAACAGAACTAAAAAAGCCGACATTGGCATCGTAACCCGAATTGAAAATTAAAGCACTTTCTGTTTGATGGAATTGTGCAATAAAATCCTCGGCTTCTTGATAAACTTTGTGATTTCCAGTAAGTAATCGAGAACCAGTAGCGCCATTTTGGATGCAATCGTTATCTATTAAATAGTGGTGTGTTTGTTCGAAAATGGATTTGTTTTTTGAAAAACCAATATAATCATTGGACGAAAAATCGATTAAATTATTGGGTGCAGCTAGTTTCCGAAGCGCATTGTTTTGCTTTCGGGTTTCGAGTTTGGTAGCGAGATTTCTGGGAAACTTCATAAAGGCAAAGTTAGGAAATATATTCGTCTAACTCATTAGCCGCAGACTTGTCTATCGGAATGGGAAAACCATCAGATTATTCTAAATTGAAGAAACACTTTTCTCACTATTTTTATTTCAAGATATTTTCAATTTCTACTAATTCCTCTTGAGCAAAATCTAAATTATTTAAGCTTTCAATATTATTATTTAATTGACTTACCGAACTTGCACCAATCAATACCGATGTGATTCGGATGTCTTTTAGTAACCATACCAAAGCCATCTGAGCTAATGACTGATTTCGACTCAGCGCAATGGCATTTAATTGAGTGATTTTCTGAATTTTTTCTGGAGTAATGTTATTTGGGTTTAAAAAACTATTGGGTTTTGACGCTCGAGAGTTTTCGGGAATTCCTTTCAAGTATCTATCGGTTAGTAGACCTTGAGCCAAAGGGGAAAAGGCGATGCAACCCACTCCTTTTTCTTCGAGAACATCCAATAATCCGTCTTCTACCCAACGATCAAACATAGAATATCTCGCTTGATGAATTAGACAAGGAGTTCCTAATTGTTTCAAAATTGTGGTTGCTTCGTTGGTTTGTTCTGCGCTATAATTTGAGATTCCTGCATATAAAGCTTTACCGCTTCTTACGGCATAATCCAGTGCCATCATCGTTTCTTCGAGTGGTGTTTCAGGGTCGAATCGATGGGAATAAAAAATATCAACATAATCAATATTCATCCGTTTTAGACTTTGGTCTAAACTCGACAACAAATATTTTCGGGAACCCCAATCTCCATAAGGACCTGACCACATTCCGTAACCTGCTTTGGTTGAAATAACAATTTCATCTCGAAGGTTTCCTTGAAAATTATTTTTTAGAATTTTCCCAAAATTAGTCTCAGCAGATCCTGGAATAGGCCCATAATTATTAGCCAAATCAAAATGGGTAATACCTTTGTCAAAAGCTTCTTTTACTATACTTTCGGCATTTTCGAAATTATCAACGGAACCGAAGTTATGCCATAAGCCTAACGAAATTTGAGGTAATAACAAACCACTTTTCCCACATCTATTGTATTTCATTCCGCTTATATATTTAAATTTTGGAGTCATGCTTTCGCAAGCTCAAGTCATTGTATTTTTTATTTGATATAAAACTAATGTTTTTTTTGTAAAAATACCGCATAACCAATTATTAAGGTTTGGGTAAAGGATTAATTTTAGGTCTTTTGATAAAAATTAATCTACTTTTATACTTCTTGTTTCCTTGATGAATTTTGGAGAACGACTACCGTGAAAAGCTCTTAAAACTTCAATTCTGTGGGGTGTAATTCTATAAATGATGAGGTAGGAACCAAGAATAATATTGCGGTATTTTTTAGTTTTTGTCTCCAAATGACGACATTCAGGATGAAGTAAATAATTTGTTGATAAATCTTCTAGTGAAGCATAAATTTCCGCAATAAAATAGTCGGCTAATTTTAATCCAAAAGTTGCCCAACCGTATTCGTGGATTGAAGGAAGGTCGATAAAATCAAATGGTTTTGAGGTTACTACTTTACGACTTTCTTTCTCCATTCCTCAAAATGCTTTTTAGATTCTTCTAAAGTATAAAATTCTCCTTCCTCAGCCTCTTTTATCAAAGAAGCCAGTTTCTTTTGAGACATTGGTTTGCCTGGAGTGGCAAGATTGTTAGAATTTTCGTTTTTCGTTTTCATAATTTGAATGCTACTTATTTTCAAATGTATAAAAATAGTTCCAATAAATTATTCTTTTAGAAATATATTGTGATTGAGGATATTGGAAATTTGTCGCTTTTGACGGTGGGCACGGAATACAATTCCGCGATAGCGCTAGTGAGATAATTTGTCTAAATCCGAGTAGTCGGTTATTTTGGCTTGTGTTAGTGGGGACTGAAAAAATTTCCGCGCTAGCTGGATTTTTTGATTGCCATTTTGAGGGATGTACCTCTGAATATCTTTCCAAAATTTTACACTTTTGTGTAAACCTATTTCAGGATAAGACAGTTTTGTTTTTTATCAAAAAAACGTTTGATTATTATTGTTGTAAACATCCTCGCTCCCGCATCATTCATATGACCGCAGGAAGAAAAATAGTGGTCGCCTTGAACGGCGTTTTCTAGATTGTAAATTTCGGGATAAATCTGGTTTGCTTTTTCAAAATAATCCAATCCTTTTACATTGGTGCACATGGGTGTCATTACGCTAATTAGTGTGTAATTATTTTGCTTGCATATTTGCTTGATTTCCTCGTAATATTTATTGCGAATGGGTTTCAAAGCACGTATATCATTCTTCATATTTCCGGGTTTATGACCCAAAGGATGATAACCCAAATTGTCCAAAATATTCGTGGGTTTGTTTGTTGCGGTATTGTACATTTCCCTAAAACCAATAAGTGCATCAAAATCGATATAACGATAAAAAGGAATATAATATAATTCATTGAAATTTTTCTGCTCCGAAAAATGGTTTTTAATAATTTCAGAATGATGAATGTAAGGCAAAAATTTAGCAGCAATCATTTCAGATTCTTTTTCGTTACAAAGACCCAAATCGGCTTCCAGAATCACGGTTTTTATTTTATAATTGCGTTCTGCCATCAATTTCAGCATTAGGGAAGCTTCGAATAAATGCGCGCCACTCATTCCATAATTGAAGGTTTTCAACCCTTTCTTTTCAAACAGTTCGGGAACGAAATGATTGTTGGCTCTGGAAGAACCTAAAATCACAACATCATAATTTCCGGCTTTGGAATTGAAGACCTTTTCCACTTTTCCGCGGTTGGAAGAATGCAAATAAACAGTCGTGTAAGTCCAATCCAATACTATTAAAAGTACTAGAATGGTGAGTAGAATTGTGGTAACTAATGTTATAAACTTTTTCATTAAAATTGAAAATAGATGAATTCTTTATAATCAGCATAAGTTCCCAAAGCTATAATCGCAAGTAAACAGAGGGTTAATTTTAACCAATTGTATTTTCCTGAAATAGGTTCTATTTTATATCGGCTGTTCCATTCGACCAAAACAAAAGCTAGAATCAGCAAAAGCAATTCATAACTGTAACGCTGATTTTGCAGGAATTGTGAGGTAAAAGTTCCATTAGTAAAAATTTTACCGATGAAATCAAAAGCAATATTGATAGATTTTGCACGGAAAAATATCCACGCCACACAGGTTATCAAAAAAGTGGCAAGAATACTAAAAAACACTTTTATAGAATTGAAATCCCAATGCAATTCTGCTGTTTCCATATTATTACGGTTGGTTCCCAAAAGTAATGATGGTAAAAAATACAGGGCATTAATAAATCCCCAAGCCACGAAAGTCCAATTTGCTCCGTGCCAAAAACCACTTACGACAAATATGATGAATACATTACTGACTTGTTTCCATTTGCTTCCTCGGCTTCCGCCAAGTGGAATGTACAAATAATCCCGAAACCAAGATGATAATGATATGTGCCATCTGCGCCAAAATTCGGCAATATCTCTGGAAAAATAAGGGTAATTGAAATTGCGCAACAAGTCTAATCCAAACAGTTTCGACATTCCCAAAGCCATATCGGAATAACCTGAAAAGTCGCCATAAATTTGGAACGCAAAATAGACTGCACCCAAAATCAAGGACAAGGAATTCATCGAAGTATAATTGTCAAAAATGGCATTGGCATACGTCGCACAAGTATCTGCAATGACTACTTTTTTGACCAATCCCCAAATAATTTGGTAAACGCCTTCTTTGGCTTTTTCGAAATCGAAACTTCTCTTTACTTTGACTTGTGGCAATAAATGGGTCGCTCTTTCGATTGGTCCAGCCACCAAAAGTGGAAAATAACTCACGAACAAGGCATAATCCACTACGTTTTTCTCGGACTGTATTCTTTTGTAGTAAATATCAATAACATACGAAAGTCCGTGAAAAGTATAGAAAGAAATCCCCACCGGAAGAATCACGTTTAACAAAAGCGGACTGGATTGTATGCCGATATTGTTTAAGGCTTCGGAAAAGGAAAAAGCAAAAAAGTTGTAGTATTTGAATAGTGCTAAAAAGCCAAGATTGAAAATAATACTCAGCCAAAACCAAAATTTCCGTTGCCTTTCTCCACTGCTTTTTTCAATTTGTATTCCCGTGTAATAACATAAAAGTGTTGAAAATAACAATAAAAACAAGAAACGCCAGTCCCAACAGGAGTAAAAATAGTAACTAACTACCACTAAAAATGAGTTTTGAGCAGTTTTAGTTTTACTAAATACAAACCAATAGAGTAAAAAAACTATGGGTAGAAATAGTGCAAAGGTTAGTGAGTTGAAAAACATATAATAAAAATCTTGTACAGTTGTTATTGATTAATTATTATAGTTTTGTTTTTCTTGTTATTGAAATAATCTTTTAATTGTGATCCACTAATAATTAGTAGCCAAATTAAAGGTAAACAAATAGTATAAATAGTTCTTAAAGGATCGTAGCGCAAATAAGGATTGGCATTGGTAAAGTCTTCAGGTAGAATTGTAGTCCAGTCAGAAATGCCATCATATAAAGAAAATACCATGTAGATGACTGACATTACTCGTATAATCAATAATTTTTTTTGATGATTTCTAAAAGTATAACTATATAGTATTATAAAAAAGAAGATCATTTTGTATTCGCGTCCAGGAGACCATCCTGTATAAGGAATGATACTTTGATACAAATCTCGATTCGAGTCTAATTGAATTAATTCACTTATAAATACAATAACAATTGAAAAGAGTAAGAGCAATTTAATATCTAAAGGATTTTTATTAACACTAGTTAGTACTTCTTTTGCAGTTTCAATTATTCTTTTCATAGGAATTAGTTTAGAGTAATCAAATGTATGATTATTTTAAAGTTTCTAAACAAAAAACCACCAAAATTGCTTTTGATGGTTTTGTGTAATTTATTTCTGTTTTTAGAATTATCCCAATAAATCCAACACTGCAGAAGGAAATAAACCTAAAACAATATTCAAAAGAATAGAGATAACAGCTACGGCATAAAATGCAAAAGGAGTTTTTGTGGCTTCTTGATTTGGCTCTTTGTTATACATAGCCAAAATCAGTTTGAAATAATAACCCACACTGATTATAGAGTTGATTACTGCTGCAATCACTACAACCAAATAACCCGCTTGAATGCTTTGATTAAAAAGAACCATTTTTGCAAAAAAGCCTGCAAATATTGGAATACCCGCCATCGAGAGTAAAGCGGCTGTAAGAACTGCAGCCATCAATGGATTTGTTTTTCCTAAGCCGTTGAAGTTTGAAATGTCCTCGTTGTTTTTGTTTTTGCAAACGTATAAAATTACTGCGAAAGCAGCAATTCCTGAAAGTGCATAAGCCGAAGAATAATACAATAAATTGCTTGCCGAATTGCTAATATTAAATAAAGTCATTAGCATAAAACCAGCGTGCGAAATCCCTGAAAACGCCAACATACGTTTCACATTGGTTTGTTGCAAAGCCATTATATTACCAACTGTCATCGAGGCAATTGATAGAATCATTATAATATTGATATAACTGTCCGAAAGTTCGGCATTCATGGTTGTAAGCAATTTATACATCGTTGCCATAGCAACTACTTTTACCAAAGTACTCATTGTTCCTGTAGTTAGCGCTGGCGAACCTTCGTAAACATCGGGTGCCCAAAAGTGGAACGGAACGGCTGCAATTTTAAAAAGCATACCAATTGTTACTAATGAAATCCCAATTGGAAACCACAAAGGCAATTCGGCAGAACGAGAATATTCTGAAATTTCGGCAACATCAAAAGTTCCCATAGCGCCATAAATAAAGCAAATTCCAAATAATATAATACCCGAAGCAAAGGATCCCATCAAGAAATATTTCATACCAGCTTCGTTACTTTTTAAATTCATCCTATCGCTTGCGGCAAGGATGTAAAGCGAAATAGATAAAACTTCAATTCCAAGAAAGAACATAGCTAAGTTTCCAAAAGAAACCATTGCCACGGCTCCAGCCAGCAGGAATATTTTTATGGCTATGAAATCAGAGATTTTAGTTTGATGATTTTCATAAAAATCATGAGCCAAAGCTACCAAGAAAACGGTAAGAATAATAAATAAAGCCGAAAAGGACGATGAGAATTTGTTTACCACAATCATATTATTATAGTAACTCTCAGGCTGATTAAACTCTGAATAAGTGATTCCAAGTATTGCCAATAATCCAATAATAGTAATTGGAATAATGACTTTTCTAAAATTTAATATTTCAAATAAAAGAGTTAAGACTCCGAGTGCTGTGATTGCTATTAATGTGTTCATTTATATTTTTATCTAATTTCTATTTATAGCTTTCAAAATTTCTTCCAAACTTGGTGTAATTAAATCCGTAATTGGTTTTGGATACATTCCAAAGAAAAACAAAACGGCGATGATGATAACCAAAGTTAAACCTTCGTTGAAGGTTACATCTGCAAATATTTTAGTATTGGTTTCACCCAACATTACATGTTGGAACATTTTCAGCATATAATAAGCACCTAAGATAATTGTGGTTCCACCAAGAACAGCAAACCAAATATTAATTTGAAAAAGGCTATACAAGACCGTAAATTCTCCCACAAAATTAAAAGTCGATGGTAAAGCAACTGACGCCAAAACTAAAATCATAAACATCGAAGTGAATTTTGGGGATTGGGCGCGAATGCCACCCATTTCCGAAATTTTTCGGGTTTCGTATCTTCTAAAAATGATTTCTGCTATAAAGAATAAACCTACCACAACAAATCCGTGAGCTATCATTTGTAAAACTGCTCCACGCAAACCGTCAAGTGTTAAGGTATACGTTCCAGCAGCAATTAATCCAACGTGAGCCAAGGAAGAATAAGCCAATAATTTTTTTAAATCTTTTTGGCGCAAAGCTACAATAGAACCGTAGATTACTCCAGCAATTCCAAGTCCAATAAATACATTCATATATTCTTTGGCCGCTAAAGGCGCAATTGGTAATTGCCAACGAATTACGCTGTACAATCCCATTTTTAGCATAATTCCTGACAATAACATTGTACCAACAGCGGGTGCTTTTTGGTATACTTTTGCCTGCCAAGTATGAAAAGGAATCAATGGAATTTTGATGGCATAAGCCAAGAAGAAAGCCATGAATATCCAAAATTGCTCGGCTGATGATAAGCTAAGTTTTACCAAATCACTGATTAAAAAGCTTCCTGCTTTTTGATACAAATAAACAAAGGCAACCAACATAAACAATGAACCAGCAAGGGTGTAAATAAAGAATTTTAGTACTGCTTTTTTACGTTCTTCGGCATCCCCATTACCCCAAATTAAGGCGATAAAATAAATAGGAATCAAGGATAATTCCCAAAAGATATAATATAAAATTCCGTCCGAAGCCAAGAATGTTCCTGACATAGCAAAGCTCATAAACAGGATTAGTGCATAAAAAGCTTTTGAATTTTTATAGGTATTACCAAAAGATGAAAAGATAATAATTGGTGTCAAAGCGGTTGTTAGTAAAAGCATCGCCAAGGCAAGTCCGTCAGCATTTAGCGCGAAGTAGATTTTCGGGTTTGTTATCCAAATTTCAGAGTAGATTAACTCGGTGCCCAAATTGTACTGGCCCAGCAAACATAAAGCACTTGCAAAAGCGGTTAATCCAAAAAGCATAGCCACTTTCGAAGCCCATTTATCCCCCGAAAAATAAGTAGCTAATGCGCCAACGAGAAGAATTATTAATAGTGTAGTTACATCCATTATGTAAAAATTATTGTAAAAATAAATATGTTATTATAGCACAAACGCCAATTACAAATGCAAAAAGGTACAAACCAACACTTCCGTTGTGTAATTTTTTCCCTTGAATACCTAGCTCATTTGTTATTTTTCCTAAACTTAAAACTAAGGCTGATATACTAGTTTCAATTGTGTTTTTAAAGAATTTAGAAAGTACATTAATAGGTTTTACTAAAACTGCATTATAAAATTCGTCAACATAATATTTGTTGTATAAAACTTTCGAAAAACCTTTTATATCTGCATCTTCACTAGGAATAACATTGTCTTTTAAGTATTTTTTGTATGCTATTGCAATCCCGATTATGGCTCCAATTGTAGCAATTGCCATCAACATATATTCGGTGTTTCCTAAGCTGTGTTCTTCGTGATTGACTTTCGAAAACAAAGGGGCTAAATAATGATTTAACCAACTGTGTCCGGGTAAACTGATTGCACCACCAAAGAAAGAAAGTATAGCCAAAATAATTAAAGGTAATGTAATCAAACTTGGACTTTCGTGTAAATGGTGTTTTTGTTCCTCCGTTCCTCTAAACGAGTTAAAGAAAGTAAGATAAATTAATCGGAACATATAAAAAGCAGTCATGATAGAAGCAATCGAACCAATTACCCATAAGGCTATATTTTCGTGGAAAGCGGTCATTAAAATTTCGTCTTTCGACCAAAATCCCGCTAACGGAAAGATACCAGCAATGGCTAATGAAGCAATTAACATCGTGATGAAAGTGATAGGCATGGCGCTTTTCAAACCACCCATTTTGCGCATATCTTGCTCGCCATGCAATCCGTGAATTACGGAACCTGATCCTAAGAACAAACAAGCTTTGAAGAAAGCGTGAGTAATTACATGGAAAACGGCAATTTCATAAGCTCCCAAACCTAAAGCCAAGAACATTAATCCCAGTTGTGAAACAGTTGAATAAGCCAATACTTTTTTGATATCGTTTTGAACCAAGGCTATTGTGGCAGCGACCAAAGCTGTAATTGCACCAACAACAGCTATAATTTCTTGAATGCTTGGCGCTAAATCAAAAAGAAAATTCATTCTAGTGATCATAAAAATCCCTGCAGTTACCATTGTCGCAGCGTGAATCAATGCCGAAACTGGTGTTGGTCCCGCCATGGCATCAGGCAACCAAGTGTACAATGGGATTTGAGCTGATTTTCCGCAAGCACCGATGAAGAGACAAAACGCAGCAATTGGAACTATTATTGGAGTTCTAACTGCTGATCCAAATTGTAACATTGCATTCATTTGTCCGTATTCGAGAGATCCACAATAAGACAATAAAATAAATATTCCGATAAGAAATCCTAAATCTCCAATTCGGTTCATGATAAATGCTTTTTTGGCGGCATCATTAAAGTCTTGGTTTTTATACCAAAACCCAATTAATAAGTAAGAGCAGAGTCCAACGCCTTCCCAACCAATGAACATAACCAGTAAATTGCTTCCAATTACTAGCGTAATCATAAAAAAGATAAACAGATTTAAATACGCGAAAAAGGAATGCATTTTTTCATCATCGTGCATGTAACTGATAGAGTACAAATGAATCAATGACCCAATTCCGGTTACAAACAATAACCAAAGAATTGATAATTGGTCTAAAAGGAATCCAAAACTAATATTAAATTTTTCTATAGAAATCCAATCGAATAAATTAATTACAATGGCTTGTTTACTTTGATTAATTTGCAAGAAAAAATAAAGCGAAAGTGCAAATGAAATCACTACCGAAAGTGTTCCCACAATTCCAACGATGCTTTTCCCCGCTTTTTTACCTAAGAAAACATTAAATAAAAATCCTAAAAAAGGAGCTAATAGTAAGACTAAAACTAAACGTGTATCCATGAACGATTATCCTTTTAAGTTTTTTAAATTCCCAACATCAATTGTACCCATATTCCTGAATATAGACACTAAAATGGCTAATCCCACTGCAACTTCTGCAGCAGCAACTGCCATTGAGAAAAACACAAAAATTTGTCCTTGTGCATCTTGATGATAGGTCGAAAATGCTACAAATAAAAGGTTGACAGCGTTCAACATTATTTCAATTGACATAAATACGATAATGGCATTTCGTCTATACAACACGCCAAAAATGCCAATACAAAAAAGTATAACACTTAGGAATATATAATTTTCGATACCAACTTGATTCAATATATTGTTCATATTATTTTTCTAATTTTTCTTTTTTAGACAATAAAACCGCTCCAATCATGGCCACCAAAAGTAATACTGATGCAAATTCAAAAGGCACCATATATTCGTTTAGCAATACTTTACCCAATACTTTTATAGATTGGTAATCCTCGCCAGTAGTGACATATTCGCCTACAATAGGTTTTGAGTTAATTAAAACTGTAATTAAAACGATGCACATTAAACAGAAAACTACAATGGCTCCTAAACGTGTAAATCTAGGCTTATATACTTCGTTTTCTTTGTTTAGATTCATCAACATTATGGTAAAAACAATCAGAATCATAATCGCACCGATGTAAACAATTAAATTTACCAAGGCTAGAAATTGTGAGTTTAGTAACAAATAATGACCAGAAATTGTTGAAAAAGAAATCACCATATAAATGGCGCTGTGCATAGGTTTCCTGCTGTAAATAGTCATAAAAGCAGTTCCAATAGTTGTCACTGATAAAATGCAAAATAGGAGTAGTGTAATTGACATTAGTTGGCGTTTTTAAGTTGAGCATTTTTCATTGCGACATCCAAAGGCATTACCAATCGGTCTTTTCCAAAAATAAAATCTTCTCTTTCGTAACTTGCAGGGACTAATTCTTTTGAAAGTGTTAAATACACAGCATCTTTTGGGCAAGCCTCTTCGCAAAGTCCGCAGAAAATACAACGCAACATATTAATTTCATAAATCGAAGCGTATTTTTCCTCACGGTACAAATGTTTTTCATCAGCTTTGCGTTCTTCTGCTTTCATGGTGATGGCTTCGGCAGGACACGACAAAGCGCAAAGCCCACAAGCAGTACAATTTTCTCGTCCTTGTTCATCACGTTTCAACATGTGTTGACCACGATAAACTGGACTAAATTCACGCACTTGTTCAGGATATTGGATAGTTGCTTTCTTTCTAAATAAATGTTGTATTGTTATTATCAATCCTTTTATAATAGCAATAAGATACATTTTTTCAAAAAAAGTCATTTCCTTGTTGGAGACTACTTTTTTTCTTCCCGATAATGATATTTCTTGTATTGACATTTAATTTTAGATTTTAGATTTTAGATTTAGAAATTCCTAAATACAAAACCTGATTTTCTTAATTTTTATAACCTATTTTATTCCGTTCTACTTTATTCTCTTGTTTTTCTATCATTTCATCTAGATAACTAAAGAGTAATTCTACATTTTTATCATTGTTGTCTAGCCTTTTTTTAATTTCTTCGATGTCAATCTTTGAATTCAAATTGCTAGAGAGAAATTCTCTCATACTCACAAAAATCTCAATAATTTTTATACTCATTTGAGTTGCTTTCTCACTTTTTACAACATTTGATAATTGCAAGATTCCGTGTTCTGTAAAAACATAAGGTAATGACCCCCCTAATGCTTGTTTAGAAGGTATCGCATTTTGCGATACCATAATTTCTGTTTCTACCTCATTTAATCTAAACATAAAATGTTCAGGGAATTTATCAGGATTTCTTGCAACTTGTTGCCTTAATCTCAAAGGAATTGTATCAAAAAGTATTGCCAAATCTCTATCCAGCATAACTTTTTGATTTCTAATAAAATATATTTTATTAGAAATCAATTCATTTGGAATTATGGATACACTATTCTCCATTTTAAAACTTTTACAAGGTATCACATTTTGTGATACCTTTAGTTGTGCTTTATATGTTTAAATTTAAATATTTGTTTTTCAGTATTATACAAAAATAATTGTTGATGTGTTTATTTATGTTTTTAACATATTTAGGATAAACTTCAAACACTAAAACCCCAAATAAACCATTATTTCAGCTCTTAAGAGAACAATTCCAGTAATAATAATATTAACAATAGATAATGGGATCAATATTCGCCACCCCAAATGCATCAATTGATCGTATCTGAATCTAGGAATTGTCCAACGAACCCACATGTAAAAGAAAATAAATCCACATAATTTTATAAACAATGCCATAATCCCAAAGATATTAGCAATGTTTACTCCCCAATTTTCATTTACCCAACTCATTCCAGGATAATTGTATCCTCCGAAGAATAAAACCGCCAAAAGGGTGGAAGAAATGAACATATTGGCGTATTCAGCAAATAAATAGAATCCCATTTTCATGGAGGAATATTCTGTATGATACCCACCAATTAACTCTGTTTCACATTCGGCTAGATCAAAAGGTGTTCTATTGGTTTCTGCAAAAGCACATATCAAAAAAATGATAAATGATAGCGGTTGATAAAAAACATTCCAGTTCAAACCAGATTGTTGTGCCGAAATCTCTCTTAAACTCAAAGTTCCTGTCATCATTAACAAAGCTACAATAGATAATCCCATTGCTACTTCATAAGAAACCATTTGGGAGGCAGCACGAATAGCTCCCATCAACGAAAATTTATTGTTTGAAGCCCAGCCACCAATCATTATCCCGTAAACTCCCAAAGAAACAATGCCAAAAACATATAAAATAGCCACATCAATATCAGTAGCTTGTAGTAAAATATCTCTTCCAAAAAGGTGTAATCGATCCCCCCAAGGAATTACAGCACTGGTCATCAAAGCAGTCGCCATTGCTATTCCAGGACCTATAACAAATAAAAATTTGTTTGGCGTATTTGGAAAAAATTCTTCTTTTGCAAACAATTTCATTCCATCGGCAAGGGGTTGTAATAATCCTCCCCAACCCGCACGATTGGGTCCAATTCTGTCTTGAAGAAAGGCCGCTACCTTGCGTTCAGCCCATGTAGAATACATCGCCATAAGCATGGTTACGGCAAAAACAACAAAAATAACAACACTTTTTTCTATAATAAAGGCACTATCCATTTTTCGAAGTATTTACTGGTTCGCCATCTATTTTTTCGTTGTATTCAATATCAGACATGCTTATTTTTTTTCGGTCTATTTTTCTGCCTTGAAGAATGGTTTCCTCCGTATTAATCAAAACTTTTTCTAATTTCTCAGTGTAATTATTTTGATTAATAACGGAGTCTTTTTCAAATTTTCTTGGCCCTTCAATAACCCAATCGTTAACGTCTTTATGGTCGAAACGACAGGAATTGCAAATGAATTCATCTACTTCATGATATTCGTCTTTTCTTCCTGTAACTCTTTGAATTTCGTCTCCAAACATCCAAACTGTAGTTTTTCCGGAACAAGTAGGACAATCTCTATGCGCATCATAAGGCTTGTTGAACCAAACTCTCGATTTGAATCGAAACGTTTTATCAGTCAAAGCTCCTACAGGACATACATCAATCATATTTCCAGAAAACTCATTATCAATCGCTTGCGAAATACAAGTCGAAATATTGGAATGATCGCCTCTATCCATAACACCATGAACTCGATTGTCTGTTAATTGGTCTGCAACCATTACGCAACGATAACACAAAATACAACGATTCATGTGCAATTGAATATTCGGTCCAATATCTTCTGGTTCGAACGTTCTTTTTTCTTCTATAAAACGGCTTTCTGATTTTCCGTGTTCAAAACTTAGATTCTGCAAATCACATTCTCCTGCTTGATCACAAACCGGACAATCCAAAGGGTGGTTTATCAACAAGAATTCCGTTACCGATTTTCTTGCTTCTTGTACTCTTGGCGAAGCTTTACTGTTGACTTCCATTCCGTCTTGACAACCTGTTACACAAGACGCCATCAGTTTTGGCATAGGTCTTGGGTCGGCTTCACTTCCTTTGGCTACTTCCACCAAACAACAACGACACTTTCCACCGCTTCCTTTTAGTTTAGAATGATAGCACATGGCTGGCGGAACTACTTCTCCACCAATCATTCTAGCTGCTTGCAGGATGGTTGTTCCTGCTTCTACCTCAATCGCTTGACCGTCTATGGTTACTTTCATTTTTTATTTTGTTTAAAGTTTCAGGTTTAAAGTTTCAAGTTGTTGGACTTTGGAAAATAAATCTGAAAATTTAGGTAATACTTTTTTGAAATCTTAAATCAATTCTTTAGAAACTAAATGCTTCACACTTTCAAAAGGTTCTGCAACAAAATGGTCTCTATTTTTTATTTTTTCTGGGAAACGAATATGGTATTCAAACTCATCTCTAAAGTGACGAATCGCCGAAGCTACTGGCCAAGCTGCTGCATCTCCTAGGGGACAAATCGTATTTCCTTCTATTTTACTTTGAATGCTCAGTAGCAAATCAATATCTTCCTCACGACCTAAGCCGTTTTCTATTCGATTCAATACTTTTTCCATCCATCCGGTACCTTCACGGCAAGGCGAACATTGTCCGCAGCTTTCGTGGTGGTAAAAACGAGAGAAATTCCAAGTGTTTCTTACGATGCAAGAAGTATCATTATAAACGATAAATCCTCCTGAACCCAACATCGAACCTGTTGCAAAACCACCATCACTCAAACTTTCGTAAGTCATCAAACGGTCTTCGTTATTGGCAGTTTTGTATATTAAATGTGCTGGTAAAATAGGAACGGATGATCCACCTGGGACAAATGCTTTCAAAGGTCTGTCAGAACTCATTCCACCCAAATATTCATCAGAATTCATGAATTCATAAACACTCAATCCCATTTCTATTTCATAAACGCCTGGATTTTTGATATGTCCCGAAGCCGAAATTAATTTGGTTCCTGTAGAACGACCTATTCCAATTTTAGCATAATCAGCCCCAGAATTATTTACAATCCAAGGCACAGCTGCAATTGTTTCTACATTGTTTACCACTGTTGGATTAGACCAAAGTCCAGAAACGGCAGGAAATGGTGGTTTAATACGAGGATTTCCACGTTTTCCTTCCAATGATTCTATTAATGCAGTTTCTTCTCCACAAATGTAGGCTCCAGCTCCAATTTGAACATAAAGTTCTAAATCGAATCCTGTTCCTAAAATATTTTTCCCCAACCAACCTGCTGCTTTTGCTTCGGCTATGGCACGTTCCAGAATTTTGTAAACCCACATGTATTCGCCACGAATATAAATGTAGGATAGGTTTGCACCCAAGGCATAGCTAGAAGTAATCATTCCCTCGATTAGTAAATGAGGAATAAATTCCATCAAATAGCGGTCTTTGAAAGTACCTGGTTCTGATTCGTCAGCATTACAAACCAAATGTCTTGGTTTTCCTGATTTTTTGTCAATAAAACTCCATTTCATTCCCGCAGGAAAACCTGCACCGCCACGACCACGCAATCCCGAAGTTTTTACTTCTTCAACAATTTCGTCTGGAGTCAATTTCTTCAAGGCTTTTTCTACAGAAGTATAGCCACCGTTTTGGCGATAGACTTCATAGGTTTTGATTCCTGGAATATTTACTTTTTCTAATAATATTTTTTGTGACATATTATTTATCGTGTAACGTAATTTTATTATCTCTACAATCAGCAATAATCTGATCTACTTTGTCTTTGGTAAGGTGTTCTTTGTAAAAATCACCCAATTGCATCATTGGTGCATATCCGCAAGCACCTAAACATTCTACCCCTCTTACTTCAAAAAGTCCGTCAGCAGAAGTTTCGCCTATTTTCACTCCTAATTTTTCGCAAGTGTAATCCATTAAATCTTCAACTCCGTTCAAGCAGCAAGGCGATGTTCTACAAAATTCGAACATGTATTTCCCGATCGGTCTTTGATTGTACATGGAGTAAAAAGAAACGACTTCGTAAACTTCGATGGGTTTTATAAGGAGAATTTCGGCTACTTTATCCATTAATTCATAACTCAACCAGTTGTCATGTGCATCTTGAACTTCATGTAAAACAGGCAATAAAGCTGATTTTATTTTGTCTGCTGGATAATGACCGATTAATTCATTGATGCGAGTCATCAATGTATCGGTAATATTTATTTCTTGTTTGTAATCTGTTCTTTCCATTTTTCTTTTAAATCTGAAATCTAAAATCGTTAATTAACAATCTAAAATCTTTATGCGTCCAATTCCCCCGCAATAACATTTAAACTTGACAAAATAACAATCGCATCCGATAGCATTGCGCCTTTTATCATTTCGGGATATGCTTGATAATAAATAAAGCAAGGTCTTCGGAAGTGTAATCTGTAAGGAGTTCTGCTTCCGTCGGTAACCAAGTAAAATCCTAATTCTCCGTTTCCGCCCTCGACGGCGTGATAGATTTCGGCAACTGGAACAGGAATTTCGCCCATTACAATTTTGAAATGGTAAATCAAAGATTCCATATCGTGATAAACATCTTCTTTTGGAGGCAAATAATATTCAGGAACATCAGCGTGAAAAACATTTCCTTCTGGCATTTTGTCCAATGCTTGACGGATGATGCTCAAACTTTCCCAAACTTCGGCATTACGAACACAAAAACGATCGTAAGTATCACCTGATTTTCCAACTGGAATTATAAAATCAAAATCTTCGTAAGAGGAGTAAGGATGTGCGACACGAACGTCATAATCAACTCCAGCAGCACGAAGATTTGGACCTGTAAATCCGTAAGCCATTGCCATTTCTGCGGTAATTGGTCCAACATTTACTGTTCGGTCAATAAAAATCCTATTTCTTTCGAATAAGTTTTCGAATTCTTTCCAAGCAATTGGAAAATCTTTCAAAAACACATCGAGTAATTCAAAAGCTTTTGGTGACCAATCTCTTTCGAAACCGCCCATTCTTCCCATATTGGTTGTTAAACGAGCGCCACAAATTTCTTCGTAGATTTCGTATACTTTTTCTCTAAATTGAAAAACATACAAGAAACCAGTATAAGCTCCAGTATCAACACCAAGAATCGAATTGCAGATGATGTGATCTGTGATTCTGGCTAATTCCATCACGATAACTCTTAAATATTGGGCTCTTTTAGGAACTTCAATATCCAACAATTTTTCCATTGTCATCCACCATCCCATATTATTAATAGGCGATGAACAGTAATTCATTCGATCTGTAAGGGGTGTTATTTGGTAAAACGGACGGTTTTCGGCAATTTTCTCAAAAGCTCTGTGAATGTATCCAATGGTTGGTTCTGCTTCAACAATTTTTTCACCATCCATCAACAAAATATTTTGAAAAATACCGTGTGTGGCTGGGTGTGTAGGCCCTAAATTCAGAATCGAAAGTTCGCTTCCGTCTTCGTTGTGTAGCTCTTGAATTAGTTTAGCATATCGATGCTCTGGTGGTAATAATAGTTCTGACATATATTCAATTACGAATTAAGAGTTTGACTGTGTTCTTCCAAAGAATCGATCGTCTTTATCTGTTCTTCCGCCGTCCTCTAATGGGAATTCTTTACGCATAGGATGAGAAACCATTTCATCCATATTCAAAATACGCTTCAACTGTGGATGACCTATAAAATCTATACCATAAAAATCCCAAGTCTCTCGTTCCATCCAATTTGAACTTGGAAAAATAGTAGTCAAACTTTTTACTTTTGGAGCTGAGCCATTAATGAAAACTTTTAGTTTGATTCTTTTGTTTTCGTACCAATTGTGCATGTGATATACAACTGCAAATTGTCGTTCAATTTCATTGTCTGGATAATGAACACCACACAAATCAGTTAAAAAATGAAACTGAAATGCAGGGTCATTTTTCAAAAACAAAACAACTGCTGTAATTTTATCAGCAGCTACTTCACATGAAAAGATATCTTTTTCTTGGTTGAAATGAAAAACACTTTTGCCAAAAGTTTCAACTAATTTATCTTGAATAGTTATTGATTCTAAGCTCATTTTCTTATTTAATATTATAAGAGGCTAATAACTCTTGATATTCTGGAGAACTTCTTCTTCTTACAGATTCGCTTCTTACTAAATCTTGTAATCGCATGACACCATCTACAATTTGTTCTGGTCTTGGTGGACATCCTGGAACATAAACATCTACTGGAATTACTTTGTCTATTCCTTGTAAAACCGAATAGGTGTCAAAAACACCCCCTGAGGAAGCACAAGCTCCAACTGCAATTACCCAACGAGGTTCTGCCATTTGTTCGTATACTTGACGTAAAATAGGACCCATTTTTTTGGAAATAGTTCCCATAACCAATAACATATCAGCTTGACGAGGAGAAAAACTTACTCGTTCCATGCCAAATCTAGCCAAATCGTAGTGAGATGCCATTGTCGCCATGAATTCAATTCCACAGCAAGAAGTTGCAAATGGTAATGGCCACAATGAATTGGCTCTAGCCATTCCCACGACATCATTTAGTTTTGTAGCAAAAAAACCTTCTCCAACAACACCTTCTGGAGGGGCAACCATTTTTATATTTGAATCACTCATTTTTTTGAATTAAAAATTACGAATTAAAAATTACGAGTAGTTTTCTTAATTCGTAATTTTTAATTTTTAATTGATTTCTATTCCCACTCTAACGCTTTCTTTTTGATGATGTAGAAAAACCCTACTAACAGCAAAAGCATAAAAACCACCATTTTCATCATTCCTTCTATTCCTAAATCTTTAAAGTTGACTGCCCAAGGATAGAGAAATATTACTTCAACGTCAAACAAAACAAAAAGAATAGCGACCAAAAAATATTTTACCGAAAATGGAATTCTAGCATTACCTAATGATTCGATTCCACATTCGAAGTTCGCATCTTTAGTTTCTGACAATCTTCGGGGACCTAATTTTCCTGAAATTATTATCATTCCAGCTACAAATCCCACTGCTAGAAGCGTTTGCATTATTATTGGAAGGTAATCTAATTGACTTGATTGCATGTTAAAAATGATATTATTCTAAATTAAAACACAAAGATATGTTTCAAGTCTTTAAAACACAAGTTTAAAACAATAATTAGTTTGAGTCTAAATACAATTAACTTTTAATTAAAGATTGTTTATTGTGTTTTGCAAAATTTGCTTTGTTTAAAAACAAAAAAGCGTCCCGATAAATCGGGACGCTTTGAACTTGTAGCTAAAAAAATTAATTTTTATGCTTAGATAACTGCTACTTTCGCAGCAACTTTTCCTTTTCTTCCTTCTTCTTCTTCATAGCTTACTCTGTCACCTTCACGAAGTTCTTCCGCGTTGATTCCTGATGC
>JAYVIN010000086.1:0-27412 GCA_043770135.1 Flavobacterium sp.
TATCATTCATGATAACAAAGCATCTAATTTAAAATCTAAATTAACAAAACACGTTGCTAAATTGTAAGTAACAATTTGTTAGAATATAGAAAGCCCCGCATTTTGCTAGGCTTTTTTTATGGAGTAGTTTTAGATTATTTCTTTTATGTATTCGAGCATTTCTTTAGAAATGGGTTTTGACAAAAAATCTATTACCATAGGATATTTTTTTGATTTTTCTAAATCTCCTGGGTCAATTGTCGAGGATAGAATAATGACTTTTGTATCGTTGTACTCAGAATATTCTACAGTGCTGAAACTATCTAAAAATTCCCAACCTCCCATTACAGGCATATTTAAATCTAAAAAGATTAATTGAGGTTTTGTTAATTGGGCGTTTTTATTAACTTTTTTGAGATTATTGAAGTATTGAAGGGCTTCTTCACCGTTTTTAGCGGTAGCTATTTCTTTTGAGAATAAGGACTTCGATATTACCATTTTGCATAACATTAAAGTTATTGGATCATCATCAATAAATAAAATTGATTCAAGCATATTTATTTATTTTTAAATGTTAATGTAAAGGTGGTTCCAACATTTACTTTACTTTCTATACCAATTGTTCCTCCCATAGTTTCCACCTGTGATTTTACAAGATATAATCCCAATCCTTTACTGTCAGGATAATCATGAAATCTCTGGTATAGACCGAAAATTTTATCTCTATTTCTTTCTAAATCAATCCCAATTCCATTGTCCTTAAATAGTAAAACAACACTATCGTCCATTTTATTAGCGGTAATGTTTATTTTTAATTTTCGGGTTGTAGATTTGTATTTGATGGCATTTGTGAGAAGATTTAATAAAATACTTTCTAAATAGGACTTGTTTGTATTTAAAAAAGAGACCCCGTCAAAATCAAATTTAATGATAGGTTTGTGCAGACCAATCAGAAAATCCAATTGACTAAAAACATCTTCAAAAATGTCTTTTAGCATAAGTTCTTCTTTTTCTATAGAAGGATTGTCCTTAATGATAATTACTTTTACCAAATCATTAATTGTGTCGTTTAATAAATGAGTAGATTTATTAAAGCCATCCAAAATCTCTTTTAGTTCTGGGTCTTCAATAGGAATATCGTCTATTAAGTTTAATAATCCTGTTAAGTTGGACAGCGGTGCTCTAAGATTGTGGGAGGTGATATAAGAGAATTGTTGTAAATCTTTATTGTTTTGAGTTAACTCCCTAATGAGTTGTTCTTTTTCTACTTCTTGTTTTTTCTCTTCGGTAATATCTCTTTGTATTGAAACCCAATGCGAAAGTTCTGCATCTGAATTATATACTGGAAACATCGAGAAGTTTACCCAGTATTCATGTTTGTCTTTTGTATAGCTTATAGTTTCAATCTGGCACTCTTCTTTGTTTTTTATTGCATCGATTAGTTTATCATATTCATCGTTGTCAGAATTTGGACCTTTAAAGATATTTGGGGATTTCCCAATAATTTCATTAAAATCATATCCAGACATAACTGAAAATGCTGGATTGACATACACGATTTTAGGAATATTGCCGTCATTTAAGTCAGGTTCGGTAATAATTACAGAATCTTTTGTGTGTGTAATTACGGTTTCTAAAAGTTTAAGTCGTTGTTCTTCCTCTTTTTGCTTGGTTATATCTTGGATTGCTCCAATCATTCTTACAGATTTACCGTTTTCGTCTTTTAAGATAAACCCTCTGTCCAAAACATATTTATAAGTCCCATCAGCACATTTAAAACGATATTGATCTTGCCATTTCTCAGTTTTTTGTTCGATGAAAGAATACAGTCTTATAGACATTTTAATACTATCCTCGGGATGAATATTTTCAAACCACCAATCAGAGCTTTTTCCTATTTGATCTTGTTTATATCCAAAAACCCCTTCAATTCCTTTGTTCCAAGTCATTGTATCTTCCTCGATTTTCCAATCCCAAATAGTATCACTTGTTGCTTTTGATACGATATCATACCTTTCGTTTGACTCTTTAATATCAGTATTTGTATGCTGCAATTTTTTATATATCTCCGAGTTTTTAATGTCGTTTTTAAATAAAATATATTTAAGGATTATTCCCGAAAATAGGATAAATAGAATGTCACTTATGAAGCTAAAGGAAGAATGGTTTATGGAAACGTATTTTAATGCTTCACGATAAACAATAGCCAAAAATATGGATGCGATTATATAAATTATAATTATTTTATTGGTCTTGTTTTTCATTATTCAAATATAATTATTTTTTTAGGTAATTATAAAATATCTGACAAAACTTATTTCAGATACTTTTTTTGAGGTTAAAAGTTTAACAAATTGTAAACTATCAGATAAAGATTTTTTTAATGAAAATAAATTGTACCTTTGCAACCTCAAAAAAATTCAGAATGGAAGCTATTAGAAACATTGCAATTATTGCCCACGTCGATCACGGTAAAACCACTTTGGTTGATAAAATTATGTATCACTGTCAATTATTTCGTGATAACGAAAACACAGGTGATTTAATCCTTGACAACAACGATTTAGAGCGCGAAAGAGGAATTACCATTACATCCAAAAATGTTTCGGTAGTATATAAAGGAACAAAAATCAATATTATTGATACGCCTGGTCACGCCGATTTTGGTGGTGAAGTGGAGCGTGTTTTGAATATGGCTGATGGAGTTTGTTTATTGGTAGATGCTTTTGAAGGACCTATGCCTCAAACGCGTTTTGTATTGCAAAAAGCAATTGACTTAGGTCTTAAACCTTGCGTGGTAATTAATAAAGTAGACAAAGAAAACTGTACTCCTGAAGAAGTACACGAAAAAGTTTTTGACTTAATGTTCGAATTAGGTGCTGAAGAATGGCAGTTGGATTTTCCAACGGTTTACGGTTCTGCTAAAAATAACTGGATGTCAGATCATTGGGATAATATAACTGATAATGTGGAAGCCTTGTTGGATATGGTAATTGAAAATGTGCCTGCTCCTAAAGTGTCTGAAGGAACACCACAAATGTTGATTACTTCTTTGGATTTCTCCGCATTTACAGGGCGTATCGCAATTGGAAGATTAGAAAGAGGTGTTTTGAAAGAAGGAATGCCAATTTCTTTGGTAAAAAGAGATGGGACAATAACTAAATCTAGAATTAAAGAATTACACACTTTTGAAGGTCTTGGGCGTAAAAAAGTGCAAGAAGTAATTGCGGGTGATATTTGTGCTATTATTGGTGTTGAAGGTTTTGAAATTGGAGATACTATCGCCGATTTTGAAAATCCAGAAGCTTTAAAAACCATTGATATCGACGAGCCTACCATGAGTATGTTGTTTACCATTAATGATTCTCCTTTCTTTGGGAAAGAGGGTAAATTTGTAACTTCTCGTCATATTAGAGATCGTTTAACAAAAGAATTAGAGAAAAACTTGGCCATGAAATTAGGCGAAACAGATTCGGCTGATAAGTTTATGGTTTTTGGTCGTGGTGTATTGCACTTATCGGTACTTATCGAAACGATGAGACGTGAAGGTTATGAAATGCAAATTGGACAACCACAGGTTATTATCAAAGAAATTGATGGTAAAAAATGTGAGCCAATTGAGGAATTGACTATTGATTTACCAGAAACACTTTCGGGAAGAGCGGTTGAATTTGTAACTATGCGTAAAGGCGAAATGCTCTCTATGGAAACTAAAGGAGAACGTATGATTGTGAAATTTAATATCCCATCCCGTGGAATTATTGGATTGCGAAATCAATTATTGACTGCGACAGCTGGTGAGGCGATTATGGCGCACCGTTTTATAGGATATGAGCCTTACAAAGGCGAAATTTCTGGACGTAACAAAGGATCCTTGATTTCTATGGAAAAAGGAAAAGCGATACCTTATTCTATCGATAAATTACAAGATCGTGGAAAATTTTTCGTAGAGCCAAATGCTGAAATTTACGAAGGTCAAGTAATTGGAGAAAACTCGCGTGGAGATGATATGTGCGTGAATGTAACTAAAGAGAAAAAACAATCGAATGTGCGTTCGTCTGGAAATGATGAAAAAGCACGAATTATTCCTCCAATCATTTTCTCATTAGAAGAAGCGTTAGAATACATTCAGAAAGATGAATATGTTGAGGTTACTCCAAAATCGATTCGTTTAAGAAAAATATATTTGACAGAAACGGATAGAAAAAGATTCAAATTCTAAGTCTATTTTTTATAAAACTAAAGCCATCCGATATCGGGTGGCTTTTTTTGTGGTTTCCTGTCATTGCGAGCGAAACGCAGTGAAGCGAAGCAATCCTATTTATTGCTCACAATAGGAGATTGCGTCCTCCGCAGCGGACAGGTCTTGCCTCGCAATGCCTTAACTTGATTATTTTTTTATAAATAATTCATAATTCATAATTCATAATTCATAATTCATAATTCATATATTTACCACTTAAATCTCTCAAAATGAAAAAACTATACTTTTTACTACTTGCTTTTAGCCTTTTTACTACCACAAACGCACAAATTGTGAATATTCCTGATGCGAATTTTAAGGTACAGTTGGTAGTAGCAAATCCAAATAATATTACAGCAAAAAATCTTTCGGGTGTTTTTTTTAAAATTGATGCTAATAATGATGGACAAATACAAGAAAGTGAAGCTTTGAATGTAAGTTATTTGGCTGTATCGAATTCTAATCCTATTATAACTTCTTTAGTAGGTATAGAAAAATTTATCAATCTAAAAGTTTTAAATTGTAGTGGTAATCAGATAACAAAATTAGATGTTAGTGGTATAACAAATCTTCAATTTTTGAATTGTAGTTATAATTTATTGACTTCATTAAATACAGTTGGTTTAAAAGATCTTCAAACATTGAATTGTGAAATTAATCTATTGGTAAGTTTAAATTTAACTGGATTGACAGCTCTTAAATCCTTATTATTTGGTGTCAATCAATTGTCTACGATAGATTTAACTAGCTCGATAAGTCTTGAATCGTTGAGTTGTTTCTACAATCAATTAACAGCTTTAGATATTAGTAGTTTAAAAAACCTTAAAAGCTTGACCTGTGGCGGAAATCTATTTACAGATTTAAATCTAAATGGTTCAATAAATCTAGAATATTTGAATTGTAATTTTAGAAAATTTTTGTTTTTAAGTGATATTTATGCCTCAAACATACCTAATAACTTTAATAAATTGACAAATATAGATTTAACAGGATTAATCAAATTAAACATTTTAGAATATTCGAATAATCAAATTTCTAACCTAGATGTTAGCGGATTAACAAATCTTAAAGATTTATCGTGTAGCAGTAACCAAATTGCTACATTAGATGTAAGTAGGTTAACAAAACTTCAAACTTTAGATTGTTCATATAATCAAATCGCTTTATTAGATGTGAGTCAAATAAAAGGACTTTATAATTTGTATTGTTCAAGTAATCAAATTACTACATTAGATGTAAAATCAAGATGGTTTCGTAATTATGATTTTAGCAATAATCAACTAGAATCTCTTTTAATAAAAAATGGTGTTAATAATACTGGCGTTTTATTTTCAGGCAATCCTAATCTAAAATACATTTGTGTTGATGATTTTGAACAAGTTGATATTCAAAAAGAAGTAACTAGTTACGGTTACACTAACTGTCAAGTTAATTCTTATTGCTCATTTGTTCCGGGGGGGGGATTTTATACTATCCAAGGCAATCAAAAACTAGATTCTAATAAAAATGGCTGTGACGCTAATGATATTGTAATGTCTAATTTAAAATATACCGTTGCCAGCAGCACAACCACAGGAAGTATAATTTCTGATACTTCAGGTAATTATTCCATTCCAGTTCAAGCAGGAACGCACACCATAACTCCAGTTTTAGAATATCCGAATTATTATATAGTTTCGCCAACCTCAGTCAATGTGACTTTCCCCACCCAAATCAGTCCTATTACTCAGAATTTTTGTGTTACTCCCAATGGTGCAAAACCTGATTTAGAAGTTTCATTATTGCCTCTAGCACCTCCAAGACCCGGTTTTGATGCGAAATACAAACTAGTCTATAAAAACAAAGGAAATACCTTTCAATCGGGTTCAGTTAATTTAAGTTTTAATGATGCTGTTTTAGATTTGGTAGTAGCGAATCCTATTGCGACAAACCAAACTACAAATAATTTATCTTGGAATTTTACCGCTTTAAAACCTTTTGAAACTCGTGAAATTAGCTTCACGATGAATGTTAATTCGCCACAAGAAATTCCTGCTGTAATCAACGGCGATATTTTGGCATATACAGCTACAATAACTTCCGCAGTCGTAGACGAAACTCCAACAGACAATACGTTTACTTTCAATCAAACCGTTGTCGGTTCGTATGACCCGAATGATAAAACTTGTTTAGAAGGTTCGGTAATTACGCCAGCGTTGATTGGTCAATATGTGCATTACACGATTCGTTTTGAAAACACAGGTACTTTCGCTGCTGAAAATGTGGTAATCAAAGACATGATTGATTTAACTAAATTTGATGTTTCAACTTTGGTGCCAACGAGTGCCAGTCATTCGTACACTACCAAAATTTCTGAGGGCAACAAAGTAGAGTTCATTTTCGAGAATATTAATCTTCCTTTTGATGATGCTAATAATGATGGTTATATCGCTTTCAAAATTAAAACCAAATCCACATTGGTTGTCAATGATACTTTCTCCAACGAAGCCAATATCTATTTCGATTATAATTTTCCAATTTTGACCAACAAAGCGACTTCGACTTTCAAAACGTTGGGAACTCCAGATTTTGATTTTACTAGGTATTTTACGGTATACCCAAATCCCGTAAAAGCCGATTTGAATATTACTGCAAAAGAAACGATAAACGTGCAATCGATGCGAGTTTATAATACTTTAGGACAATTGGTTTTGGCTTTGCCTAATGCGGCAAAAGTTTCAACAATTGATGTTTCGAGTTTAACGACAGGGAATTATTTTCTTCAAATCAAAACGGATAAAGGAAGTTCAAGTGCGCAATTTGTAAAGGAGTAACAATAATCAAAATATAAAAATAAGCCACGAATTCACGAATTGTACAATTGTAATTCGTGAATTTGTGGCTTTAAAACCATCCGAAAATTATCGTTTCAACGTAAAGTGTCCTTTTATAATCTTGCCTCCACCAAAATTTATAGAAAACCAATAATCGTCAGAAGGCATTTTTAGGTCATTATATTTTCCGTCCCACGAACTTTTTAAAGTGTTTATTTGAGACAATAATTTGCCGTAACGGTCAAAAATAGAAACAATTGCTTCAGGGAAAAGGGTTAGATTTTCGATTTTCCAAGTGTCGTTAAATCCGTCATCGTTTGGAGTAAAAAACCGAGGATAATCTAAAATGGTTAGGTCAAAAATGCTAAAATCACAACTAACAGTATCTCTAATATAAGCGGTGTAGTTGCCTATCGAAAGTCCTTCAAACACGTTCGATACTTGATACTTTATTCCGTCTAAGGAATATTCATAAGGACCTCCAGTGGTGGGCGGAATTAACTCAACAGAATTATCATTTCCTAAAAAATCATTCACTTTTGGTGTACTGCCAATTCCTGAAGCTAAATTACTTGTTAGCGTTGTGAGTGTTACAGTCGTAGAGCTGGTACAGCCATAAGTATTGGTTGCCTCTACATAAATTACCTGATCTGTTGACACAGTTTTTACAAATGTGTTAAGATTTAGAATGGGGTCTGAAAGTAAAGTTCCATTCTGAGTTTCATAAAAGTCAACTTTGGTTATGTTGGCGTCTTTGTCTTTAATTTCTTTTTCCGCTTTTGTTAAATCAAAACTAGCAGTTCCAGTTCCGTTGTCATCGCATTTTCCTAGGGTTTCTGGAGTTAAAATTAGTTGTGGTGCGAACTCTATTTTAATTTCTCCAAGTGTTATACATCCCGAACCTAAATCTGCTTCCACTTTATAAGTTCCCGAATCTACAGCAGTGTAAGTTGGATTCGTTTCGCCAGGTATAGGTGTAGGAGAACCATCTTTAAACCATTTATAGGTATAGGTCAGAGGTGATTTTGTGTCTAACAAAAAAGCGTCCCCGTCACAAATTGGGTTGTTGGTAACTAATAATCGATCAGGTCCGAAATCTATTTTTGGAGAAAAGCTACCCGATTCAATAAAAACGGCTGAATTGATGTAAAAATCTCCTGAATCGGCAATGACTAACTTAATATGATAATTTTTTCCTGCTTCTAATGCAGTCTGTGCTTTCATTACAACGGTTTGTCCGCTATAATTGATAGGACTAGAGGTTGAATTGTATCCATTAAAATAGGTTTCATTTAATGCAGGACATCCGTTATGAAAAGTGCCATTTTCAATAACATCATCAATTTTTGGGCGAATTTTTTGAGAGGAAACAGGAGTTTTGATTCCCGGAATTACAGCCAAATTTTGATAAACTGCTCCGGGGATATTTTCTTTTATCAAAAACGCAAATCCATCTGAGAATTCACAAGGATAGTAGGATTGGTATTCATTAGAGGCAAAAAAATAATTGAAACTAATAAAGTTGGTTTTGGGAATAAAATCAAACTCTAATGCAGTTGAGTTGATAGAGTTGATGTTTAAAATAGTATTCAAATCAGGATCTCCTAACCAACTGGGATCGCCCTCACCTCCTTTGCCACCTGCAACAAAAGGACCTATTGAATTTACAGCATTTCCAGAACTTAAAATAATTCCTTCAGAAAAAGGAAAGGAACTACCAGCAGCATTAAAATAGCCATAACTGTTTTTTCCAACAGTAAAAGTATCTCCTGTAACGGTTTCGGTTGAAACGCTAATACAGGAACTGCTATTGGTTAAAATTGTCACTAAATCAGCAGCTGTTTTGGTGTCATCTACAGTAATTTGTCCCATAATGACAGCAAGAGGGGAGCATAATAAAGCTAAAGTTATAACTGTTTGAATGTATTTCATAGTTTACAAAGATACTATAAAACCAAATTTTATTTATTGCTTAAGATATAACGTTCGAGGATTGATTTTGTTTCAGTCGAATTGTTTTTTAACCTAAATTTACATCAAATATTTTCAGGAAATGAGCGAATCAAAACAACAGTTAAAAAAGCAAACCTATCCAATAAACAAATCGCTTCTAGAATATCTAGAACGGTATGATCGTATTTCTAAGGTTTCTATTTTTTATGATGATTTGCTGCGTTTTTCGGGTTCTATAAATGTATATGATAGTAATGAAGTTGATACTCTTTGGATTAGAGTTTATTATTCTGAATTTGAAAGAAATGAAATCGATTTTAATCTAAAAAAAATATATTCTTATCTACATTCAGACGGAAATCAAGACACGATTAAATTTTTGAATATTGATGCCATCGACTATTGTACTTTTGGAAATTCAAAACCTTTTCGGATCAAAGTAAGAAACATTTTGAATGACAATTATGTTTATTTTTATGTAAAGAAAGCAGATGCTTCTAGAGTTTATGGGTTAGAATTAGAACACATTCTATCTTCGGATAAAATCAATTTTTTAGTATATAACGATACTTTAATCGAAGAGCATATTACTGGAATTCCAGGAGATGTTTTTATGAAAACCGCCTTAATAAATTGTACAGAAAATGAGAAAGCCCAGATAGCCAAAGAGTTTGTCAAGTTTAATGAACGCTGTATGATTCGGCTTTTGGGCGATATGAGAGCCTATAATTATGTTATTATTCCGCATCATGATTTTGACCATGTAGTTTTTAAAATCCGACCAATCGATTTTGACCAGCAGTGTTATGAAGGTAGTTTCAAGATGTATAGACCACAGTTTTTTAAAGAAAATTATCCAATGGTGCAATTGGTCAAAGATAAATTGCAAGCCAGCTCAATTGAGCAATACAAAAATGAAGAAAGATCTATTTTAGCCAAAAGAATCCATTCTGCCGAAAATAGAATCAAAAGATTGTTAAAAATAATGGATGATGATGTTATAGCACCCGAAAATCATATTAATCAACTCAAATTAGAATTATATCGACATACTCGAGATATTAATTTTAAAAACGCAAAATCAATGGGAAATGTACTCAACGTCACTTTTGATTATATTAATAGAAACTTTAATAATCTTAATGTTTTTAATAGAAGTTTGAAATAAATAAATATCTAAGTAACCAGTGAAAAATTTAGTTTTAAATTTCACTATTCTTTTTTTTACTATTGGCATACAATAGTAAATGAATACTTTTTAGCAGTAAGAATAACAGCATTTTTATTTTTTTTATAATTTAAATGTATTCAAAAATTAGTTTAAAGGTATAATAAATCGATTAAATACATTTATTTATTTTTTATTAAAATTAAATCTTACAAAAAAATATATATTTAAGTTTGGTTTAAAGCGGTGTGATAAATTCTGATATGCGGCAAAAAAAACCTGTCTATTGACAGGTTTAAAACAATTTATTCTAAGGAAGTATTTTTTTTCAAATCTAAATGAAGCTATTCATCATCTTCGTCTTCATCTTCTGAAATACCATCATTGTTAGTATCCTCATCCTCTTCTTCATCAGGATCTAAGTCCTCTTCGTCGTCGTCTTTAAAATCGGGTCTATCCAAGCTATCATCATCTTCCTCGTCTTCGTCTTCATCAAGACCTTTTATTGGTATAATTGGTTCAATTTCATCTGCTATTTCATCATCTTCATCATAATTTTCGATTCTATCTGCAAGTTTTGTACTCACTTTTACTAAATAAATAGTGTCTTCAGTGCGGACTTCTACTGCTTCAATCAATTCGTTTTGTGCGTTTCTAAACCGTATGATGTTTGAATCGTCATATCCGTCAGGGAATTTGTCCACCAAAAGGTTTAAAATTTCATGTGTCAGTTTAGCGTAGTCTACAATTATTCTTTTCATAAATTAATCTATAAATCTAATAAATAAGCGAAAATTAATGGGGCAACAATCGTTGCATCGGATTCAATAATAAATTTTGGAGTTTTTATATCTAATTTACCCCAAGTAATTTTCTCGTTTGGAACTGCTCCAGAATACGAACCATAACTGGTTGTCGAATCTGAAATTTGACAAAAATAACTCCAAAACGGAATGTCGTGCATTTCCATATCTTGATACAACATCGGTACAACACAAATTGGAAAATCACCTGCAATTCCACCACCAATTTGGAAAAATCCAACTCCATTAGTGCTGTTTTTTGGATACCAATCCGATAAAAACACCATATATTCTATTCCTGATTTCATAGTCGAAGCTTTCAAATCTCCTTTGATGACGTAGGAAGCAAATATATTTCCCATTGTACTATCTTCCCATCCAGGAACAATAATAGGTAAATTTTTCTCGGCAGCTGCATACATCCAACTGTCTTTTAGATCAATTTCGTAGTATTCTTCTAAAACACCAGAAAGCAACATTTTATACATGAATTCATGCGGAAAATAACGTTCGCCTTTGTCATCGGCGTCTTTCCAAATTTTATAAATGTGTTTTTGTAGTCTTCTAAACGCTTCGTGTTCAGGAATACAAGTATCGGTAACTCTATTTAATCCTCTTTCTAATAACGCCCACTCATCTTCTGGAGTCAAATCACGGTAATTAGGCACTCTTTCGTAGTGAGAATGAGCTACTAAATTCATAATATCTTCTTCAAGATTGGCACCAGTACAAGATATAATTTGAACTTTGTCTTGGCGAATAATTTCGGCAAAAATTTTACCAATCTCGGCAGTACTCATTGCACCAGCCATACTCACCATCATTTTTGCTCCATTGGCCAATTGTTGTTCGTATGCTTTTGCAGCATCAACAAGGGCTGCGGAGTTAAAATGCAAATAATGCTTCTCGATAAACTGACTAATTGGGCCTTTACTCATTTTTATTTTTATTATTTAAAATCATTTTTTTAAAAATTATTCTCAAATTTAAGAAATTATAATTGAATCAATAATGGTTTTATTTTTTATTATATCCCAATATATTCATTACTTGTTCCGCGGTTTGCTGTTCCGAAAAAACTTCAGTTCCTAGAATACCATTTTCATCTTTATCAATTAAAATGTGTTTGGGTTCAGGAATCAAACAGTGGTGTAAACCGCCGTATCCGCCAATGGTTTCTTGGTATGCTCCGGTGTTAAAAAAGCCAATGTACAATGGTTTTTCTTTATTGTATTTAGGCAAATAAATAGCATTCATGTTTTGTTCAGAGTTGTAATAATCATCACTATCACATGTCATTCCCCCCAGTAAAACCCTTTCGTAAGTTTCATTCCAGCGATTTACTGGTAGCATAATAAAACGCTTATTGATAGCCCATGTATCGGGTAATGTTGTGATAAAAGAGGAATCAATCATATTCCATTTTTCTCTATCATTTTGCTGCTTTTGATACAGGATTTTATAAATTGCTCCTCCGCTTTCGCCAACAGTAAAAGAACCAAACTCGGTAAATATATTAGGAACATCCACCTCGGCTTCGTCACAAGCAATTTTTATTTGATTGATAATTTCGTCAATCATGTATTGATAATCGAATTCGAATGCCAATGAATTTTTTATCGGAAAACCACCGCCAATATTCAGACTGTCAAGAGTGGGACATTCTTTTTTTAGCGCAACATAAACCTTGATACATTTTACTAATTCGTTCCAATAGTACGCATTGTCATTAATGCCTGTATTGATAAAAAAGTGCAACATTTTGAGTTCCAATTTTTTATTCTCTTGAATTTGCTTTTTGTAAAATTGAACGATATTTTTATATCCAATTCCAAGACGAGAAGTATAAAATTCGAATTTAGGCTCTTCCTCCGCAGCAATCCGAATTCCTATTTTGAATTTTATTTTTATTTGTTCTTGTAAAATATCTAGTTCCTCGTAATTGTCAATAATAGGAATCGTATTTTTATATCCACTATTAATCAATCGAGCAATGTTTTCAATGTATTGATCTCTTTTGAACCCGTTACAAATTACATAAGTACTCTTATTTATCTTGCCAGATTCTAACAAATTTTCAACAATATTGATATCGAAGGCCGACGAAGTTTCAATATGAATATTGTTTTTGAAAGCTTCATTCATCACATATTCAAAGTGAGAGCTTTTGGTACAATAACAATAATAATATTTTCCCTCATAATTATTTTTTTCCATAGCATTTCGGAACCAATTTTTGGCTCTATTGATGTTATTAGAAATTTGAGGTAAATAGGTAAACTTCAACGGAGTTCCATATTTTTCTACTAGTTTCATCAAATCGATATTGTGAAACTGAAGATTATCTTTGTTTAAAGTAAATTCTTCTTGAGGAAAATAATAAGTTTGGTTTATAAGATCAAAATACTTTGTATTCATCTGTATTTCAGTTTTTTAATATGTTATTATTTTAAAAAATGATAAACTGAAATTCAACTATTTTAGCAAATAATTTGAAGTTTTTCTTGATCAGATTTCAAACATTTATTAATGTAAAAACTAAAAAAATAGTGTTTCTAGCTTTTATAATTATTCAATTTTTAAACGTAGCAAATGTAAAAAATAATATAGAAGAAACACAAGCCTTTTTTATAAAAAAATATTAAGATTTATAATCTAAAAAGGCCTTTAGAATTAATTCGTTTTCAACCGATTGATTGATTTTTATTTTTCCGATACCTTCAATCAAAGCAAACTGAATATTTCCGTATTCATTTTTTTTATCATGAATTAGTAATTTTAATACAGGTTCAATATCATTTTCTTCAAAAACGATATCATCATATATTGCTTTTAACGTTGTTTTAATTTGGTGGTATTCCTGTTCGCTTATTAAATTTTTATGCAATGAAATATAACTTTCTAAAATCATTCCAACGGCAATAGCCTCACCATGTAACAAAGTTTTTTTTGTTTCATTTTCAAGAAAATAACTCTCTATTGCATGACCAAGAGTATGTCCAAAATTTAAAGCTCTTCGGATGTTTTTTTCAGTGGGATCTTGAATGACAATTTCATTTTTAATTTCAACAGAACGATAAATCAGTTCATCAAAATCGACAAAATCAATCGCTTTTAAATCTAGGAATTTTTCCCAATACTTTTTGTCGTAAATCAAACCGTGTTTTAGCATTTCGGCAAGTCCTGAGCGCATTTCGTTTTGCGGAACCGTTTCTAAATATTGCGTATCAATAAGCACCATTTGTGGCACATTAATCACTCCAATTTGGTTTTTTAAGTTGCCTAGGTCAACCCCTGTTTTTCCACCAACAGAAGCATCAACCATAGAAAGGAGAGTCGTTGGGATATTAATAAAATCGACTCCACGTTTGAACGTTGAAGCTACAAAACCGCCTAAATCGGTTACTACGCCTCCGCCAAGATTGATGACCAAACTTTTTCTATCTCCACCAAGTTCGGTTAAAACATTCCAAATCTGAATGCAAGTTTCAATGTTTTTGTTGTGTTCACCAGGCTCAAATTCGACAATTTCAATTGTAAATTCGGTTTCTAAATAAGGTAATAATTTAGGCAAACACAATTCATTGGTATTGCTGTCAACAATTATAAATATATTAGAGTATTTATTTGCTGTTAAGTGAGCGTTTAATTCTTGATATCCATTTTCATTAAAATGGACAAGATAATTATTGGCCGTAATTGATGTTAATTTATTTGACATTGTATTTATGCAATATAGTTATTTTGAATAGAGTATTTATTTTATCATTGATTTGCAAATAGCAATATTTTTAATAATTCTTGGATTATTAGGGTCAACTTTTAATGCTTTTTGTAATTCTGTTAAAGCTCCAGAGTAATTTTTATCTTTGAAGTATTTTATTGCCTGACTAGTGTAAAAATCACTTTCTAATTTTTTAGAATTACTATCAAAAAGTTCTTTACGTTCAATTAAAAGTGTATTATCTGGAAATAGCAATAATCCTTTATTTATGAATTCAACTAACTTTTCATTTTCATATTTTACTTGACTCAAAGCACTCGATGTATTGATCCAAATTTTAGGATTATTGCTATATTGAGTATACATGTTATGAATTTCTAGTATTGCTGATGAGTCTTTTACAGCAATAGCATCATTAATGGCTTGAATGTAATAATCTTTTACTCTGGGTCTAATTTCTAATGCCTTTTTGGAGTAAACTAATGCACTGTCTAACTTGCCGTTGTCTTTTGCAATGATTGATTTGTAATATTCTGTTCTGCCTAAATAAGGATTTATTTTATGACCAATATTCAAATATTTAGTGGCTTGTTCATAATTTTTTTCTTGAATGAAATATTTTCCAGCATAAGTTGCGAAAGGTTCTCCGCTGGTAAAAACAGTAGGGTATTTAGGTAATTCACTAACAATTTCACCTGCTTTTAAACTGAAATTTTTGGTAACAAAATTAGATCGAATACTGTTTTCTAATTGATAGGCTTTGAAAATTTTGAATGATAAATAAGTTGTTAGTAATGATATAACAATTAATAACATAGCGTATTTATTGCTAAAAACACTTGTTTTAGACTCTTCGTTTGTTTGGGTATTCAAAATCGTTAATGCAAATAATATACAGAAACCTAATTGCATAGTTGGTCTGTACATCGGAAAATTAAATGTAGAATCAACACTGTATGAAATTAAACACAATAGTGACACTAATGCAATACTATCTAATTCTGTTTTTTTGGATTTTAAAATTCTTTTTAAATTTATAAAACCTAAAATAAAAAAGATCGAAATAAATACCAATCCATTGAAAATACCTGTTTCAGTTGTCACTTCAAGGAAGTCGTTGTGAGTATTATTTGAGATAACTCTTTCTTTAGAAATAGTCTTTTCGTAGGGTATTGACTCTGTTTTCCAATTGCCTAATCCTATACCCAACAGCGGTTGTTTTTGAATCATTTTAATGGCGTTTTTCCAATACAATAACCGAATATTTGAAGTGCTTTTTTCAATGCTTGTTGCTTGTTGTACTCTACTGGTAACCGATTCGTAACGGCCTTTATCATAGCTTAACTTAAAAAGTTGATTCGAGATAAAAAAAGATAAAATTAAGGGTATTATAATAATTGAAAAACGCAATAAACTGCTACTTTTATTTTTAAAATTAAATTGCAGAAAAACAATGCTAAAAAATAGTATAACTAGAAATAAGCTCAAGTAAGTTGCTCTAGAACCAGATAAGAAAATAAGCGATGCAACTAAAAACAATGTAAATACTAAAAACCATTTTTTCCAATTATTGTAATGAAAAATACCAATTAAAATAAAGGGCATTTTTAAACTCAATGTAGATGCAAGAATATTTATACTTCCTGTATTTCCCTTTAAACTTTGCAAAGCGGCTATTAATGAATTAGTTTTGAATAACTTAAAAAAACTGTATACTTCGCTAAAGGATTGTATAAAAACCCCAATACTTATGATAAATGCAATTTTATAAATCAAATAAAGTCTATTATGAAACAAGACAATTAGATTGAGTAGGGTAAATGATATTATGATTAATCTTGAAAAATTAACAATTGCTAATGAAGTATTTTGGGCAGAAAAAATAGAAATTCCACACAAAATAATAAAAATGGAGTAGGGTTTTAGAACAAAATTATTTTTACATAATAGTATTAATTTTTCAGAAATTAATGATGGATTTTTGTAAATGTATATTCCAATTATTGTATTTAAAATAGATAAATAGAGGAATTGAGGCCCTATAATTTCAATACTTTTAAATAAGGGTAAAAAATCTATTCCTAAAAAACAAATTAGGAACAGTAAAGAAATAATATCGTAGTAATTAGTTTCTGACTTTTGGCTGGTTTCAACCTGATTATTAGCGTTATTTACCTTGTTTTTCTTACTCATTTTAATGAAATTTAAAAAAAAATGTTGTATTATGATATAAAATTAGTTTTTGATTTTGATGTGCAAAATAATGAATTTTTTACTTAACAAAAAATATAGCATGGTACTATTTATTCTTAAATATGACTAAATTGCAGATTACTCAGGTTTTTATAAATTCCATTTTCTAAAGAAATCAATTCCTGATGCGTTCCTTGTTCGGTTATTACTCCATTGTCAAGCACCAAAATTTGATCCGCTTTTCGAATGGTTGAAAGCCGATGCGCAATAATGATGCTTGTTCTTCCTTCCATCAAAATTTCTAGTGCTTCTTGAACTAATTTTTCACTTTCGCTATCTAATGAAGATGTGGCTTCGTCCAAGATTAATATACTTGGATTTTTGAGTAAAGCTCTTGCAATCGCTATCCTTTGTCTTTGACCACCAGAAAGTTTAATACCTCTTTCGCCAACTATGGTTTGCATTTTTTCAGGAAAACTTTCAATAAAATTCAGTGCGTTAGCTTGTTTTGCTGCCAAAATAATTTCTTCCTCCGTTGCATTTGGTTTGCCATAAGCAATGTTTTCTTTTATAGTTCCTCCAAATAAAATGACATCTTGTGGCACAATACTCATGTTGTTTCTCAGATTTTCTAAATCATAATCGTATATGTTTTTTCCATCAATTATAATTTCGCCACCATCAATGGCATAAAAACGAAGTAGGAGTGAGGCTATTGTAGATTTTCCTGCTCCACTTGGACCAACAATGGCTATTTTTTGTCCAAATTTCACATTGAAGTTTACGTTTTTCAAAACCTGAATTTCTTTCCTTGAAGGATAGCTAAAAGCTACATTTGCAAAACGGACTTCTCCTTTTAACTTAGTAGGAATAGTATTGTTTTGAATTGAATTTATGTTTTCTGGTTTTTCGTCTAAAAGTTCAAAAACTCTTTCGGTGGCTCCAATCGCTTTTTGCATTTGCGCATATAATTCGGCAATTCCTCCCGAAGAAGCTCCCACATAACTCGAATATAATATAAAGGTAAATAATTCTCCAACCGTAATTTCGCCAGCAATACTGAGTTGTACGCCATACCAAACAACAGCTACAATTGTTCCGAATAAACAAATGATTATAAATGAGGCAAAATACCCCCTAAATTGACCGCCTTTGATGGCAATTTTAACCACTTCATTAATCTTTGATTTATAACGCTCAATTTCGTACCATTCGTTTGCAAAGGCCTTGACGATACTAATACCTTGCATAGTTTCCTCTACAACCACTTGACTTTCGGCCACTTGATCTTGTACTTTTTTAGAATATTTTCGAATAAAACGACCAAAAATGACAGCAGCAACACCCACTAATGGAACTACCGAAACCATCATAATGGTCAATTTAATATTGATACTCGCTAGCATTACAAAGCTCCCAATAATAAGAATAAATTGGCGCAAAAACTCTGCTATAGTTGTGGTTAAAGTATCTTGAATCTGTCCAATATCATTACTGATGCGACTGTTTAATTCTCCAACACGTTTTTGAGAAAAAAAAGACATCGGTAATTTTACTAAATTGGTATACAATGCCAAACGAACATTGGATAATGTGTTTTCGGTAAAATTGACAAATAAAGATAATCTAAAAAAAGAAAATACGGATTGTAAAATTAAAACCAAACCCAATCCAAGCGCTATTTTGTTAGCTAAATCACTATCTTTTTTATTAACACAATCAACCAACATTCCCATAAATTTTGGAAAAGCTAATGCTGTTACACTTGTCAATAATAAAAAAACCAGACCTACATAAAATTTCCAGCGATTGTTTCCAGCATACTCAAAAATAATTTTAGCTTTATTCAGTGAACTGGCAGTAATTTTTGATTTTGGTAAATCATTTTCTTTAAATCGACCCATTATTATTTTTTTGCAAATATACTATTATATCGTTTTGATAATTGCAGTTTTGATTTCAATTACTACTAGTTCAAAAAAAATATGCTACTATATTTTTTTGTATTTATTTATTTAAAAAAATGTTTATAATATGCAAACATTTAATAAAGAATTCAATAAATTACAAATGATGTATTGTAAATTAGAAGTAAAAAATATACTATTTTTACATAAAAAAGTACGTCTGAAGAATTAAAACATTGGTAATTACGGGATCATAAATTGTTTAGTGCTTTGAATTATACACAAATTAAGCAATTATGTATTATTGTTAAATACAAAAATGCAAAAAAAGGAGAGGTCATTTATTTTTCCTCTTCTGAACTACCAAGGATATTTTTGCTGAAAAAAGGACAAATAAAAATTGTGGCAACCGATGAAGATGGTAATGAAACCATTAAAGACATCATTCAATAAGGAGATTTGTTTGGTGAATTGTCATTAGAGAATGATATTAATTCAAACGAATACGCAAAAGCTTTAACAGATGATGTTAGTATTTGTAGTTTTCTAATGTCGGATTTTGAAAATTTATTGTTGCAATACCCCAATTTAGCCTTGTCTTATACCAAATTCGTAGGCTTAAAATTAAAAAACATAAAAAATAATTACTCTAATTTGGTTTCAAAAGATGCCAAAACAAGACTTGTAAACTTCCTTAAGAATTGGGCATTAAAAGACGGAAAATTAGAAGGTAAAAAAATGATTATTGAAAATTATTTAACCCAAAACGATATAGCCCAAATTATATGCACTTCTCGTCAAACCACAACCATTTTATTGAAAGAGTTGGAAGAAGAAGGAATTGTTTACTATGACCGAAAAAAAATTATATTTGATGATATTTCAGTATTATAACAGTATGTTTTAATGAAAAATACCACATTCATAATTTGATCCTACCGAATAGGATAACCTTTTAATACTGGCTTTAGGGTCGATATACAATATATTCCAATTGTCAATTTTTTGTACTTTCCCTTTTATTTCGATAGGTTCTGCAACAGCAAATGAGACGTCTTTATTTACTTTTTTTCCATTTTTTCCGATAAGTATATAATATTTTACTTTTTTATCATTTTCAGTTACAAAGGCAGGCATTATTCCTCCTTTGATACAATTAATGGCGCACGAACGGTGCGGTTTTCCTTCGCCAGGATTCATTACACCCAAATAACATTTTGGATCAATAATTTGCCCTTTCATAATAGTATCCTTCGTTCTTTCTAAAACTAAAGCTGGTATTGATGAGCTATATTTTATTTTTTTGATATTATCCTTTGTATTCATTAGTTCCATTGCGACTTGTCCATCACGCTCAATAATTTTAGCTTGAAGTTGAACAAATACTCTTTTTTCATTTGGATACTGAGATAAAAATCCTTGAATCGATTCATCAGCACCAAACTTTCCTTCATTGACTAGTGGATACAGCACGACTTTAGGAGTTCTATTATTATCCATTTCCAAAACACGTAGCATTGGAAACGGTTTCAATAAAAGCTCGCCTTCAAATGATAGTGTTTTATAATAATCGTAGGAACTAAACCTAATTTTGTTGGTTGAATTGCTAATGACAACAATAAAAATTATACTTAATAGAAATAGAGAAGGCACAAAAAATCGCAAGGTGCTTTGATACGAATTTGGAATAATTCCTAACCAACCGATGAAAAAATCAGTATCCTGTTGTGGTTCTTCAGTTGGAATTATTGTTGGTTCAATTGCAGTTCCTTCGGGAAGCGCAACTGGATTTACATAAATTTCATTCCCGATTAATTTTAATTGGTATGTTGCCAACAATTCTGTAAAAGGTTCCGGAGCTCTTCCTTTGTCTGGTAAATATTGATAGCCGTGCCAAGGACAAGTGATGCATCCATCTACAATCTTGCCTTCGCCTAATGGTCCGTTTTGATGTTTACACACATTATGAACAGCGCTTAACTTATTTCCATATTTAAAAACTGCTATTCTTTCGCCATCAATAGTAACCATCTTGGCACAATTTTCATCGATTTCATTTGGAGTACAAACATAAACCCAACCTTTATCATCCGTTCTGTTTTTTATTTTGTCAAATTTATATTCTTTATAACCTGAAATAATGTGCAATGACAAAATAGTAACCAAACCTAAAAATAATAGGGAAAATAATATAGGACTATTTTCATATTGAATGATTCCTAATACTACATGCATGATAACCAATCCGTAAGCAATATAAACCAGCATGTGCATGGCTTTCCAAACTTTTGGAGAAAGAAAATTAAGCCAAAAATCATGACTCGTAAAAGCCATTACCATTAAAATGAGATAAGCAAAAAATCCAAGAACCTGAAAGGGGAAAAATGTCAGTGACTCGTAATGCGTGTTGGCTGTAAATAGACTATACAAAGGATTGTTTATCCCAAAACCATGAAAAAAGATTATAGAATATATCGCATGAACACTAACAATTAGAAACATACTTACTCCTAAATGCCTTCTATTATATAAGATGGGTAAAAAACTTTTATTAATTCTAGACAACGGACCAATGGCTAAAATAATATGCAAAATTATAATTGCTAAAGTTCCAAAGGAGCGAATTATTATAGTATCAATAATAAGTTGTGGATACAAATACATACTTAAGGAAATGAATCCCGTTAAGTATAAAACAACGAATGAAACAAAAATAAGATCGTATTTTGTTTTGAAAGGGTTCCAGATTATGGGAATATATTGTACTGACATCTAATTATTTTTTTAATATTTTGGAATCCAGATATAGCCTAAAATGGCTAAAGTTATCAGCACAATTGCTAATATTAACCATAAAAAGAAATGCGTTTTTCTATACTTTGCGATCATGTTTATAATTTTTATAGATGATATACGGCCATAAAATAATACTTCCAGGGAGAATCATAATTCGAAACAATAAAGAGGTTCCTTCGGCATTGTGGTCTAAATGATGTACTTTAAAAAATGCAAACCACAACGCAATTATAATTCCAAGAACTATGTATAAATAGAGTAAATAGATGACTATCATATTAATTTTGTTTGTGTAAATTTAATTTATTTTCATAATTATCGTGCTCTAATTCTTTTCCAAAATAACAATCCTGTCAACAGAATTACTACCATTAAAATTGATTTTGTTTTCATAAATTTAAATTTTTAACAAATGTATGGGTACTTATAAAATCAAAATGTAAGGCACTTTACATTTCACAACTATTTTTAAAATTTTTTAATAATTTGTTAAAGTAGTTGCTTTAATGATACAGATTAAATGATTAAAATCTTAATAAAAAAATGAAGGAATGACGCATTGAACACTGTAAAACTAAAGAAGGGAGCACTTAAAAATAGTTTTGCTATTATCTTCCAAAAAGATGAGGATTGTGATAATTTCTATTTTATTGCTGGCAGTTAATTACATTCTAGGTTTTAACGCTATCATTTGGGTAACTACTTGTAATTTAAAAAATTTAAATTGCACAGAACTACAACTTGATTTTACAGTAGATTTGTATTTAAGCCGATTTGTAAACACTAGGATTTGTTTTCAAAAGTAAATAGATACTCGTCGCATAGGAGCACCAGTTTGGTCGTTCCAAAAGAACAGCCATTTTTTGTACGATCAATTTCAAACTGCATTATTTTTTAAATCATTAGCCTACAACCCAACTGAAAAAAAAACAAGTGAAACAATAAGCAGCTCATTAATTGCATTCTTTTTTTTGGCTGTGATTTTTTTTTCGTTTTGAAAAAAAAATCACAAAAGTTGTGGTAAAATTTTCATTCTGAAAAAAAAATCACAATAAGCTTAACGAACCAATCGTTTGTAAAAAATAATCAAATCTGTAAATCCGAATTGCAAATATGGAAAAAGATAAAAAAATAAGAGCACTTCTAGGAATGAGGCAAGAAGATATGGCTATGCTTTTGCGGGTTAACAAAAGTCAATGGAGTATGTATGAAATCGGACAGCGCGATTTGCCGCTTAAGGCCCAATTGAAATTGGCTGAGATGCTGGCTTTTGTAAAACATTCCGATAAGGAAGCAGTACATCTTTTTGTGGATGTAGAGGGTCAAAAGGTAAAAACGAAAAAGGTGGTTGAAAACCTGAGGCTTATTAATCAACACAAGCTACTTATGGCCAAGCAAAAATTACATTTAACCGAAAAGAAATACAAGGCAGCAGCCACTGCGCTTCGGTTTATAGATTTTCTACAAAGCAATGACCAACAATTTGCTAATGAGCAAATTATGCTATTAAGCGTAATACAATTAAGAGCCGAAGAGGTAATGCGTAAAAATGGTTTGCACGTTCAAACTAAGAATCGAATTAAATTGCAGGTACTTGTGGAGGAAGAGAAGATTTTAATAGAATGATCTAGTTTATAGGTGTTGGGTGTTGGTTGTTGGGTTGCAAAATAACCCCACAAATCATATGATTTTAAAGGGCTTTTATATAATAACGACTTGTTTTTTTTATATATTTACCATTCAAATAAAACATAAGAGTTATGAATTTTTCAGCAAAAATGCTTCGTGATAATGCCTTGTCAGGCAAAGTAATTGTGGTAACGGGTGGAGGTAGCGGACTGGGTAAGGCTATGACGAGCTATTTTATGGAACTTGGAGCATCGGTAGCTATTACTTCTAGAGACATTGAAAAACTAAAAACTACTGCAAAAGAACTCGAAACTGCAACGGGGGGAATTTGTCTACCACTTCAATGTGATGTAAGGCATTACGATCAAGTGGAGGCAATGTTACAAGAAGTAATTAAAGCCTTCGGAAAAGTAGATGTGTTATTGAACAATGCGGCAGGAAATTTTATTTCGCCAACCGAAAGATTATCCGCTAATGCCTTTGATACGGTACTTGATATCGTTTTAAAAGGAACTAAAAATTGTACACTCGCTTTCGGTAAACATTGGATTAATACCAAACAAGAATCGGCTACTATTTTGAATATTGTTACCACTTATGCCTTCACAGGTTCTGCTTATGTGGTGCCAAGTGCCGCAGCAAAAGCGGGTGTTTTAGCTATGACTAGAAGTCTGGCTGTTGAGTGGGCAAAATATGGAATTCGTTCTAATGCGATTGCACCAGGCCCTTTTCCAACAAAAGGAGCTTGGGACAGATTATTACCAGGGAATTTGGCTGATAAATTCGATATGTCAAAAAAAGTACCTTTGAAAAGGGTAGGAGATCATCAAGAATTAGCCAATTTAGCAGCCTATTTGGTGTCTGATTTTTCAGGGTACATCAATGGTGAAGTGATTGTAATTGACGGAGGTGAATGGTTACAAGGAGCGGGAGAATTCAATATGCTCGAAGCGATACCAGAGGAATTATGGGATCAATTAGAACTTATGATTAAGGCTAAAAAGAATGGCTAATAGTGCTATTTTTTTTGCTAACTAAACCATTATTTAATTTTCGTAAACGCAATTTCATTTTTCAACGCTTTCAAAATAAAATTATCTTCCAGTCCGTTGATAATCCAAGTTTCGATATTCGCTGCTTTGGCAATCGCTGCTGAGTCAATTTTAGATTGCATTCCGCCTGTTCCGTGAGACGATTTCGAATCGCCAATTTCTTTTTCTAAAACGCTTAAATCAGTTACTAATTCGATTGTTTCGGGAACTTCGTTATGTATCGATGCTTTGGTGTAAATTCCGTTGGTGTTCGTCGCAATTATCAAAATATCAACGTTTAACAAAACAGCGGTCAAAGCGGCTAATTTATCATTATCACCAAATTTAATTTCATCGGTGGCAACCGTATCATTTTCGTTAATGATTGGAATATAACTGTTTTTGACCAAGACATTTATCGTATTGACGATATTGTCTCTGGTTTGTTTTTTTTCGAAATCAGAATACGAAAGCAAACATTGCGAGGTGTATAATCCTAAATCGCTGAAGTTTTCGTGATAAATCCGCATCAAATGAGGCTGACCGATTGAAGCTAGAGCTTGTTTTACAAACACTTCTTGATCTTGATTGTCCAATTTTACAAATTGTTTTGCCGCAGCTATTGCTCCAGAACTAACAATGATAAACTCGTAATTGTCTTTTAGAGCGGCGATTTGCATACCAATATCTTCAATCTTTCCTCTCGAAATGTGATTGGTTTCTTTGGTGAGCGTGTTGCTGCCGAGTTTTAATAATATTCTTTTTTTCATTTTTTTACTACTGACTTCTAACTTCCAACTTCAAATTTCAAACTTCCAACTTCCATCTTCCATCTTCCAACTTCCAACTTCCAACTTCCAACTTCCAACTTCCAACTTCCAACTTCTAACTTCTAACTTCTAACTTCCAACTTTCTACCTAATCTGTCCTTCGCCGTAAATATACCATTTATTTGTAACCAAATGTTGCAATCCTATTGGACCACGTTGGTGTAATTTGTCGGTGCTTATCGCTAATTCACCGCCCAAACCAAATTGTCCACCATCAGTAAAACGAGTTGAAGCATTTTGATAAACCGCTGCACAATCAACTTTTTCCATAAATTCTTGGGCGATAGCGTTGTTTTCGGTAATAATCGAAGCTGAATGTCCGCCAGAATAGGTATTGATTTTTGCAATTGCTTCTTTATCCGATTTTACGATTCCAATAACAATTTTATAATTCAAAAACTCTTCGTGCCAAATCAAATCCGATTCGATTTGAGGGACATTGGTTGCTTCCGAAAAGCGTTCGTCTCCTAATATTTCAACTTTATACTTTTGTAATTCAGTTACTAATTGTTTAGCGAAACCCTGCCAATTTTCTAAATTAGAGTCAATCAAAACTTTATCCAAAGCATTGCAAACACCAATATTCGTGGTTTTTCCGTTGATGATAATATCCAATGCTTTTTGTAAATCGGCTTCCTTGTTTACATAAACAAAATTATTACCTCGACCGCTTACAATTACTGGGCAAGTAGCGTGTTTTTTGGTAAAAGCAATCAATTGTTCGCCACCACGAGGAACGATTAAATCGACTCTTTGTGTTGGATTTTCCAAAAACGCCTGAGTTTCGGTACGATTGTAATTCAAATATTCAACCCAATTGGTCGAAATTTCATTTTCCTCCAAAGCTTGATGCCAAAGCGAAACAATTTTCAAATTTGACAACAACGATTCTTTTCCGCCTTTCAATAAAATCTTATTTCCAGATTTGAATGCGATTCCTCCAGCTTCAACCGTTACGTCAGGTCTGGATTCATAAATAATCATAATCGTTCCAAAAGCTGCTGTTTTGTTGGTAATTTTTAGACCATTGTCGTGTACGAAATGAAATCGTTCCACGCCAACGGGATCTTCTTGGCTTGCCAATTGTTGCATAGACAAAATCATTCCGTCAATTTTGGCATCATCGACCAACAAACGTTTTTCCATAGCCAAATCATCCCCAGAATAATTGGTCATATCCTGTTGATTGATACTTTTAAGGTTGGCTCTTTCTTGTTCCAGCAATTCTGCCATTCGACTTAAAACAGCATTTCTTTTTGCTATGGATAATAATGTGTTCATTTTTATGATATTTAGTTTCTTGCTCCGCAAAGTCCCTGCTCCGCAAAGTTTGTAACTTTGAGGATGTGTTTTAAGGTTTTAAACCTTCTCATTAGTTGTTCGGTCAGAGACCGATTTTCACTTCCTCAAAGTCGGAGACTTTGCGGAACGAAAAAAATATATGACTTATATGTTTGAAAAATTATTTCAACTCCGCCAATGATTCTCTCAAAGCAACTATAAAAGTATCAATATCAGATTTTTTAATAGTCAATGGAGGCAAAATTCGTAATAGATTTTTATTGCTGGAACTTCCTGTAAAAATATGTTTTTCCATTATCATTTTCTTTCGAAGAGCGCTAACGTCAAAATCAAATTCAACTCCAAGCATCAAGCCTCTTCCTTTAACTTTTATAATTTCTGGAACCACTTTAATAGCTTCAAAAAAGTATTCGGCTATTGTATTGGCATTGTCCATTAAATTTTCTTTTTCGATAATATCTAAAACCGAAATTCCTGCTGCACAAGCCAAATGGCTTCCGCCAAAAGTAGTTCCTAATAACCCATAACTAGGTTTGAATTTTGGAGAAGTCAAAATGCCACCAATAGGAAAACCATTCCCCATACCTTTTGCCATACAAACAATATCTGGACGAATGCCGTGGTGTTGATGAGCGAAGAATTTTCCGCTTCGACCGTAACCTGATTGTACTTCGTCTAGAATTAAGACAACATCGTATTGATTACAAACTTTTTCCAATGCTTGAAAAAATTCAGTTGTTCCTTGGTCTAAACCACCAACGCCTTGAATTGGCTCGATAATGACACAAGATACATCCCCTTTTTTTAATTCAACTTCTACCAATTCAATTTGGTTCAAAGGCAAAAAAGTCACTACTTGTTGTGCGTTCATAGGGGCAACAATCTTGGGATTGTCTGTTGTTGCAACCGCTGCAGAGGTTCGTCCGTGAAAAGCATTTTCAAACGAAATTACTCTTGATTTATTGGTATGAAAAGAGGCTAGTTTCAAGGCATTTTCGTTGGCTTCGGCACCAGAACTACACAAAAACAGACTGTATTCTT
>JAYVIN010000087.1:0-9427 GCA_043770135.1 Flavobacterium sp.
CGTCTCTTAATATTGATGAAGCTCTATTGAGCTCTCCTAATACCTTGGACGGATGATGAGCGGTTGGTAATTTTTTACACATTGCAGTCCATCTCTCTACGAGGTTCTGCAAATCTTTTTCTAATTCTACTGTGCTTTTGCCTTCGGCTACTGTGCGAACAATAACGCCAAATCCTTTTGGTTTGATGGCTTGTACTAGTCGTTTCAAACGTTCTTTTTCTTTTTTGTCTTCTATCTTTTGTGAAATAGAAACACGGTCAGAAAACGGAACTAAAACAATAAATCTTCCGGCAAGTGATAGCTCAGCGCTAATTCTTGGTCCTTTTGTAGATATTGGTTCTTTGACGACTTGTACTAAGATAGATTGATTCGAATTGATAATACTTGTTATCGAACCATCTTTATCTATCTCTTTTTCAAACTGAAAGTTTTTTAGGGAGAAATCTTTTATTTTACCTGCGCTTACAAGTTTTATGAATTTCAGTTGAGAAGCAAGATTAGGACCTAAATCGTGATAATGTAAAAAGGCGTCTTTTTCGTAGCCAACATTTACAAAAGCAGCATTTAGTCCAGCAACTGGTTTTCTTATTTTGGCAATAAAAATATCACCAACTTGGAAGTTGCTTGTTTCTTCTTCTTTATGTAATTCAATTAGTTTTCCATCTTTTAATAAGGCAAAATCTACGGCTTCGGAACTAGATCTAATGATTAATTCTTTATTCATTTGTAAATTTTTATCCGCACTTTCAGATTTCAGGTTTCAGGTTTCAGGTTTCAGATTTTTGTTGTTACAAAAAACTTCCAACTTCTAACTTCCAACTTCCAACTTCAGTAAGGATGGATTAAACAATAATTTTAACAGGTATTGAACCCGGGAGGAATTAGTTAGCAGTCCCGAAGCTTCGGGAGCAGTTTTCAGGCAGCAGTTAGAACTGCAATCTGTAAACTGTAATCTGCATTCTTTTTTCCAAATTTCAATGAACGGTTAAAAAGAAAAAAGTAGTTCTAGACTACTTTTTCTTTTTGTGACGGTTAGCTCTCGCTCTTTTCTTGCGTTTGTGCGTCGCTACCTTATGTCTCTTTCTTTTTTTACCACTTGGCATAGTAGATGATTTTGTGATTAATAAATATTTTATTTTGCTTCGTTATTCGTTTTTACACCTTCCACAAAAATTTTGGCAGGTTTAAAAGCGGGAATGTTGTGAGCAGGAATTTTTATTGTAGTGTTTTTAGAAATGTTTCTCCCTGTTTTTTCAGCTCTAGTTTTTACGATGAAGCTTCCAAATCCTCTTAAATAAACATTATCTCCAGTTTCAAGAGAAGTTTTTACTTCGGTCATAAAAGTTTCTACTGTTGCTTGAACATCTCCTTTTTCAAGCCCTAATCTTTCGGATATTTTGGCTACGATATCTGCTTTCGTCATTTTATTATATTTTATAAAGTGTATTAAATTTTAAGGTTGCAAATATAAGAATAAAAAAAACAATTATTCAAGCTAATTCATTAAAATTTAATCACATAAAATTTTACTTTTGTCGTCTTAAATTTGACCATGAATTTCCACAATACATTGATAAGCTGGTATTTAGAAAACAAGCGCGATTTACCTTGGCGAAACACTACTAATCCATACCACATTTGGCTTTCAGAAATCATACTTCAACAAACGCGAGTAGCTCAGGGAACGCCCTATTTTTTGTCTTTTTCCACCTCATTTCCAACTGTTTTTGATTTGGCAAATGCTGATGAAGAACAAGTTTTAAAACTTTGGCAAGGCTTGGGGTATTATTCTCGTGCTCGAAATTTACACAAAACCGCTCAATTTGTTGCTTATGAGCTTGAGGGAGTTTTCCCAAATAATTATATTGATTTGTTAAAATTAAAAGGTGTTGGCGAATATACTGCCGCCGCGATAGCCTCTTTTTGTTATAACGAACCCGTTCCTGTTGTCGACGGGAATGTGTTTCGGGTTTTGTCACGCTATTTTGATATTGAAACCGATATTGCTTCGTCTTTTGCCAAAAAAGAATTTGCTGCTTTAGCTTTTGAATTGATGCCAAAAACCAATCCAGCAGTTTTTAATCAAGCAATCATGGAGTTTGGCGCGTTGCAATGCGTACCTAAAAGTCCTAATTGTGGTATTTGTGTTTTTAATACAAGTTGTGCTGCTTTACAAAAAAAGAAAGTGAATCAATTACCCGTTAAATCTAAGAAGTTGAAAGTCAGGAATCGATTTTTTAATTATTTGGTCGTTTCGGATGATAACAAAAATACAATAATACGAAAGAGAACTGCAAAAGGAATTTGGCATAACCTTTATGAATTTCCTTTAATCGAAACTGAAAAAGAAGAAGATTTTGACTTTATTTCGGAGCAAATTCAAAGTAAGTTTCCCCTAAATAATAAATTGATAAGTATCGAAGATTTTAACAAAAATAGTATTATTCACAAATTATCACACCAACATCTGCATATTAAATTTTGGAAAGTGAAAGTTGATGGAGTTGTAGAAGGGGGAATAAATGCCGAAACTTTAAAAACGTTTCCTTTTCCTATTGTGATTTTTAATTTTATCGAAAAGAATTAAATATTTTTAAAATATGTATCTTTGATTAGAATAGCAATTTAAAACAAATGAACGGAACGTTAAATAAGGTAATGCTCATTGGTTATCTAGGTGATGAGGTAAAGATGCATTATTTTGATGGTGGAAATTGCATTGGCAGATTTGCATTAGCAACAAACGAAGTTTACATAAACAAGACCACAAACGAAAAGATAACTTCGACCGAATGGCACAACTTAGTGGTGCGCAATAAAGCAGCCGAAATTTGCGAAAAATACTTGTCAAAAGGAGATAAAATATATGTTGAAGGACGGATAAAATCGCGTCAGTGGCAAACTGAGGAAGGTGCAATGAAGCACACGGTTGAGATTCAAGTTACCGAATTTACTTTTTTGTCAACCAAAAAAAGTACCGAAGAGCACAAACAGAATCAAAGTCATGAATCCACAAAAAACACTAACTTTGGCACAGAAATTAGCGACTTGCCCGTAAATGACTTGCCGTTTTGATTGTTTAACTAATTTATTTTGATTTGGACCCAGAGCCCAGTTTATTTTTTGATTATGCCTTAGATACAAATTTGGGATTTGGTTTTGTAGCTATGTTTGCTTTGTTGTTTTGTTCTGCAGTTGTTTCTGGTGCCCAAGTGGCGCTCTTTTCTTTGTCACAAAAAGACATAGACGAAACCATACAAAACCATCCTACTGAAGGTAAAATCATCTCCGAACTTTTAGGAAATTCCAAAAAACTTCTTGCAACACTGCTTGTTGCCAATAATTTTATCAACATTGGAGTGATAATTTTGTTTTCATTTATAGGAAATAATTTATTTGCAAACATCACATCTCCCATACTGAAATTCAGTACAGAAGTAATTTTTGTCACTTTTTTAATTTTACTATTTGGGGAAGTTTTGCCAAAAGTATATGCCAGTAGAAACAGCATGAAGTTTGCAAAAGTGACTGCTCGTTCCATTGCGTTTCTAGATAAATTGCTTTCGCCAATAAGTTTATCAATGGGTTTTCTTACGGTGTATTTGCATGCTAAATTAGGAAAACAAAAATCAAATTTCTCAGTTGACCAATTGTCTCAAGCTTTGGAATTGACCGACTCTGAACACACTTCATCCGAAGAGAAAAAAATATTAGAAGGAATTGTGACTTTCGGCAATACTGATACGAAGCAGGTTATGAGTCCGAGAATGGATATTTTCGCTATAGAAATCGAAGAGCCCTTTCAAGTTATTTATTCGAAAATCTTAGAAAAAGGATTTTCAAGAATTCCAGTATATCGAGACAATATAGATCAGATAGAAGGCGTTTTGTTTGTAAAAGATTTACTTAGATACATTGATAAGAAAGAATTTGATTGGAAAACGTTAATTCGAGAGCCATTTTTTGTGCCTGAAAATAAAAAATTAGATAATTTGCTCAAAGATTTTCAAAGTATGAAAAGTCACTTAGCCATAGTGGTGGATGAATACGGAGGAACATCAGGACTGGTTTCGCTAGAAGATATTATCGAAGAAATAGTGGGTGATATTAGTGATGAGTTCGATGGAGACAATTTAAATTTTTCTAAAATAGATGATAAAAATTATCTTTTTGAAGGAAAAATAAACCTCAAAGATTTTTATCGAATTATCGAGGTCAACGAAGAAATGTTTGAAATACAAAAAGGCGAAGCAGAAACCTTAGCAGGATTTGTTCTTGAAATTTTAGGAAATTTTCCTAAAAAAAATCAAAAAATCCTTTTCGAAAACTGTCTTTTTACTGTAGAATCAGTTGATAATAAGCGGATAAAACAAATAATGATTACTGTTGCTTAAAAAAGTCATTTTGAATATGTTTAAAAAAATAATTGTTTGTTTATTTATTGTTTTAGTGTTGAGTTGCCAAAAAGAGGTTTTTCCGAAACCAGCAGGCTACCTGAGATTGGATTATCCGATAGCAAGCTATGTGCCTTTTGAAAATCAATGCCCCTTTAAATTTGAAATGAATTCTGCTGCTATTATCAAAGGAAAAAAAGAATGTCAGTTTACAATTAACTATCCCAAGATGAAAGCAACAATCTATTTAACTTACAAACCAGTTCAGAATAATATTGATAAGCTTTTGCGTGATGCCCAAAAATTAACATTTGAACACGTCATAAAAGCGGATGACATTGTAGAACAACCTTTTTTGAATCCTGATAAAAAAGTGTACGGTATGTTTTATCGAGTAAACGGTAATGCTGCAACAAACGCACAGTTTTATGCGACGGATAGTGTACAGCATTTTATAACAGGTTCAGTTTATTTTTATGCAAAACCTAACTTTGACTCTATCATGCCAGCGGCAAATTATGTCCAAAATGACATGCAACTGCTAATGGAAACGATACAATGGAAATAAAGAATCTTTCTTAGAGTTTTGGGTTTGAAACGGTATAGGTTTTTCCGTCTCCAGTTTTTTCCACTGTTTTTTTAAGGTTTTCTGGATTTTGAATTGTTTTGTCAAAACTAACGGAAGCTAATTTTTTTTCAAAATCTACGGTTGCAGATTGAACACCTTCTAGTGCTGATAATTCTTCTTGAATAGTTTTGGCACAGCCAACCGCACAAGTCATTCCCTCTATACTAAAGTTTGCTTTTTGTAAATTTTCGGGTTTAATTTCTTTTTTTTCAATTCCTAGAGAAACTGTTTCGGCAGTTTTTTCTTTGCAACTCCAAATCAAAAGGCTTGTTAAAACTACTATCAAAATTGATTTTACTATTTTCATTTTTGTAAATTAAATTTGTTTCTGTATTTGTTGAGAACAAAAGAACAAAATTAATCAAAAAAGCATCCTTATTTCATAAATAAATTACAATTTTGACTTCAATTTAAATTTATGAATTCGAATCAGTTGAAATGGGTTTATTTAAGTGTGCTTTCCTTGATTTGGGGAAGTTCTTTTATACTTATAAAAAAAGGGCTAATTGGTTTGACTCCTCTGCAATTGGGATCTTTACGAATTGTTTTTGCTGCTATTTTTTTGTTGCTAATTGGATTTAAAAGCTTGACTAAAATTCCGATACATTCTTGGAAATATATTGGATTAACTTCTCTATTTGGCACTTTTATTCCTGCGTATCTTTTTGCTATTGCACAAACTCAAATTGATAGTTCAGTAAGTTCAGTACTGAATTCGTTGACTCCCTTGAATACTTTGCTTTTTGGAGCTGTAGCTTTTGGATTGAAGTTTGACAAAAAGCAAATATGGGGGATATTGATTGGTTTTGCAGGATGTACATTGCTCATTATGAATGGGGTATTCCAACATCCAAATCAAAATTACTTTTACGCAATTTTGATACTCATAGCATCGATTTGTTATGCAGTTAATGTCAATTTAATCAAGAAATATTTATCCGATTTAAAACCGTTAAGCATTAGTACAGGAAATTTTTTTGTTATGCTCTTTCCTGCAGTATTAGTTTTGTATTTCTCGGGTTTTTTTGATGTTGCACCAACAACTCAAGTAAAACAGTCTGTTTTATATATTGTTGTTTTAGGAGTTATTGGCACCGGAATTGCCAATATCATTTTTTTTAAAATTGTTCAAATGGCTTCTCCCGTATTTGCCACATCGGTAACCTATTTGATTCCAGTAGTCGCTTTTTCTTGGGGATTTTTAGATAACGAAATGCTGACGCCTGTTCAATTTCTTGGGGCTTTTATCATTTTAGCGGGTGTTTATTTAACAGCAAAAAAATAAACTACAAATAACTATTAATTCTCTTAAGGATTATAAATAGGTTTGTCAACAGGATTACCATATTTATCAAAATAAAATATAGGAATATTTAGTTTTTCTAAGCCGGGAAGTACTTCCGAGCCTTTGCCTACAATGATAATTCTCATATTGTCTGAGAGAATGTATTTGTTTGCCGCTGTTTGAACTTCTTCTGCAGTAACGGCATTGATGTTTTTTATGTAATTTTTATAAAAATCTTTAGATAGATTTTCTATTTCGGTGTACAGCGCATAACGAGCTATTGCTTGAGGTTGTTGGGCTTTCATCACAAATCGTCCAATATATCCTGCTTTTACATTTTGAAACATTTCGGGGCTAACTTTTTCGTTTCTTATTTTTTTAATTTCTTTAATAAACTCTACAACCGCACTGTCCGTAACAGCATTTCGTACTGCCGAGTTGCAACTAAATTTTGTCACATATTTATCTGAACCAATAGTTGCATTAGTACTATAAGTCCATCCATGTTTTTCTCTCAAATTCATGTTTAGATAACTGTTAAAATCGCTGCCCAGAATATGAGTTGCAAATACTGCTGCAAAAAAATCAGAATCACTCATTTTTAAGTTTACACTATTGACACATGAAATTTCTGATTGAACTGCATTGGGAACATCAACAAAATTAATTTGTGTAGAAGCTATATTTTCAGGGTTGGCATAAGTCAACTTTGGCGTGCTTCTTTTCTCCCATTTCCCAAATAATTTTTCGACAATGGGTTTAATGATTTTATATTTTACATCGCCAACAATTACCAAATAAGCGTTTTCTGGCACAAAATAATTATGATAATTGGCTTCAATATCAGCTAAAGTTATGTTCTTCACTGTTTCTTCTGAAGTGTATTCGCCCGATGGATGTTGTTTTCCAAAAGCCAAAACATCAATAACTCTATTGGCAATGGCAGCAACGCTTTTTTCCTGAACTTTTAATCCTTCTAGTAATTTTGCTTTTTCTTTATCAAATTCTTCATGGGTAAAATTGGGATTCAAAGCGCCATCAGCCATTAATTCGAGTATTCTTCCAGCATACTTCGAGAGTGAACTGGCATAAGCACCATGAGAACTAAATCCTACATTGGCTCCCAAAAAATCAATTTCTTCGTTGAAATTTTCTTTTGAAATGTTTTTGGTGCCATTTCCTATCAAGTTACTACACAATTCGTCAACTCCTTTTTTGCTCCCTTCTGCAAAGGGGGCGTTGTCAAGAGTGAGATTAAAAGTGACTTTGGGCAGCTTATGATTCTCTACAATCATTACTTTTAAACCATTATCCAAAACAAAAGTTTGAGGAGATTTTATATTGAGAATCGGAGATTTTCCTGGTTTGGGTTGGGTACGTTCTTGTGCTTGCATAATTCCAGTGATGAACAAAATAGATAGGATTAGGATTGATTTTTTCATGAATAGGATTGTCTTAGTTTTGAGCTTTTTCCGTTACAGGAAGATAATCTAATAGCAATCGTTGATTGGGGTTCAAATATTTTTTGGCAACAGCTCTTATTTCTTCACGGCTAATGGACTGATACATTTCGATTTCGGTGATAATCAAATTGATATCGCCATAAAGCATATAAAATTTTGCTAAGTTTTCGGCAATTCCTTCTACACCAGAATTGGAATTTACATACTGATTTTCGAAAATATTTTGTAGCTTTTGATAGTTTTTTTCTGAAATCAGTTCGGTTTGAATTTTTACTATTTCTTCATCAATTTCTTTCAATAAATCTTCGCAGGAATTCGATTCCATTGGCAAACCATAAATAATATACATACCATAATCTTCTTGGCTGTATGTAAATGCGCCAATTTCTAAAGCCATTTTCTTGTCGTCAACGATTTTTTTGTACAATTTTGAACTTTTGCCATCACTGAGATAAGAAGAAATAAAATCTAAAACTCTTGCATCTCTAGTTTTCATTGATGGAGTTCGATAAGAAGCAACAATCATCGGAATTTGAATGTTTTCGTCTTGATAATTGGCTTTGATAGTTTCGACTATAGGTTCTTCGACAAAGGATTGTTTAACTATAGAAGTTCCTTTTTGAATAGATCCAAAGTGTTTTTGAATCCATTCTTTAGCTTGTTTTTTGTCAAAATCTCCCGCAACAACCAAAACAGCGTTATTTGGAATATAAAATTTAGCATTAAATTCTTGAAATTCAGCTAAAGTGGCAGCGTCTAAATGTTCCATAGAGCCTATAGTTGTCCATCGGTACGGATGATTTTTGAATATGTTTTCTTTGACCACCTTTATAATGTTACCATAAGGTTGGTTGTCAAAACGAGTTCTCTTTTCCTCCTTGACTACTTCATTTTGAGTATCGACTCCAATTTGATTGATTACTGGATGCATCATTCTCTCGGATTCCATCCACAATCCCAATTCTAAGTTGTTGGAAGGAAATACTTCGTAGTAATAGGTTCTGTCGTCAGTAGTATTGGCGTTATTGATTCCTCCGTTTGACGAAACTGTTTTCCACCATTCGCCTCGTTTAATGTTTTTAGTTCCTTCAAATAATAAGTGTTCAAAAAAGTGGGCCATTCCTGTTCTGTCGGGACTTTCGTCTTTAGCACCTACATGATACATGACCGAAGTCACAACAACAGGCGCATCCGAATCGGTGTGTAAAATTACATGTAATCCATTGTCTAAATCATATTCTTCAAAAGTTACTTTTTGGGCAGAAGCAACTCCTCCAAGCAAAAGTGTAGTACTCAATGCCATTAGTATTTTTTTCATAAAGGTTAATAAAAATTTATTTACTGAATAGTAGTAAAACGACAAATATTGTTACGCCAAAAATACCTATTTTTAATCACGTACAGCAACGAGAATATATTTTGATAAAAAATTAACAAATTTTAATTAAAAAAACACTTCAAAAATTGAGGTGAACGTCATGAAAGACTAGGAAAATCAATTAGAATATTTTTTTTGTTGCAACTAATTGCAGAATACATATTAAATTGTATATTTGCATCCTTAAAAATTTATAAAACAATTTGTTATGTATGCAATCGTAGAGATAGCAGGGCAACAATTCAAAGTTAGCAAAGACCTAAAGGTTTACGTTCACCG
>JAYVIN010000088.1:0-27320 GCA_043770135.1 Flavobacterium sp.
AAGTATTCTGATTTGTTGTACTTATGTTGTACTATAGGGTTTTAAAAATTAAAGAGTACCAATAAATACAACTCCTTACAGGCGTTAAGAAGATATATACAAGTTACCAGAAAATTTTAAAAATGGAAATAAAAATACTTTACAATAAAAATCAGCAAAAATTCTTATTCCTATATGGAATGATAATGTTGACGCTTGGTATCATCTCATTATTAAACAATGCAAGTTCAAAATCGAATTTTGGAATTGTAATTGGAATAGTCTCATTATTGATTTTTGTAGTTAGGCATTTTGGTAATTATGGAATTATCAATTCAAACCAAATTATTAAAGGAAATTTATTTAAGACTATAATCAAGCAAAATGAAATTACAAATATAAAAATGTTTGCTGGCGACATTGAAATTTACAGCAAAAAAAATAAAATCATCTTTGACAAAAATCAAATTGACAAATCAAATTTAGCAGAAGTGGAAGAATATTTTAGAGAGAAAATTTTAAAGTAAATCTTCTGGTAACAGCCGTTTCAAAAAATGGCGAAAAAAGTCTAAAATTAAGGCTATTTGTCAGTCCGTAGGAGTCGAAACGCACGAGAGTAGGGACGCTTTAGGTGCTTACAGCATAAACTTGACAAACAGAGTCGTAGAATTGTATTAAAATATAATAATGTTTGGTATTATAAAATTATAGGAGCTTGTATAAGCGGCTTTTAAATCACTTCCCTTCCAGTATCAATTTGATAGTGATGTCTATATCCTCAGCAATTTTACTTTTTACTAAACTAGGAATAGCAATACTGTAGTCTTTTGCCTTAACAACCAAATTAGTTAGTGCGTTAATTTTTCCAGCAACCAATACAAGAGCAATTTTAGTTTTCACTTTTTTGGTTACGCCGTGTATGGTCAATTCGCCTTCTAAATCGAAGTCGGTTTTTTTGGCTGATAATTTTGACACATCAAAATTTACAATTTTTCCCTTGAAAGTCGCTTTTGGAAATTTGGAAGATTCCATGTAATTTTCATTGAAATGCTCTTCCATCAAAGGTATTTTAAACCTAAACCCTTTTACTAATGCTAAAACAGCAATTTCACCTGTTGCAGTATCAAAAAGACAAGAAGCCGTATTATTCTTAGCTGCAATTTCTTCGAAGGAAGGCATTGAAGCTTCAAACTTAATTTCTCCTGAACGGGTTATCATCTTTTGAGAAAACAAAGCAGATGATACAATCAAACATACAAGTAAAGTTATATTCTTTATCATAATAATTCAATTTTAATTAGGATATCCATTCGCAGCCCATTTTTTGATGGTGTTAATATTGGTCTGAGGCATTCTTCCGCTTTGTGGCATAACTGCGCCACAAGATTGATCATCAATTCTGCAAATTACACTTCCAATTTCAGTAGCCTCTCTTAGTTGCACATAAGATTCCATTGTAGGATACTGCGCTCCACTAGCACTATGGCAAGAAAGGCAATTATTCGCAATAATCGGTTTAACATTCAAAGTGTATGTCGGATTAGTGACTTCTCCTGAAATTTCTTCATAAGTAGATGAATCACATGAAAACCCAACATAAAAAGTAATCATCAGAATAAAAATAATTTTTATTGTTTTCATATTTAAAATACTCTATATAAGTTAAACCCAAAATAAATTCCTTTACCGTCTGCGAGTCCGTTAGCATTTGTAAAATAGGTAATGTCGTTCATCGCTTGGCTATTCGAAAAAACCAATTGAAATACATGACCGCCAGTTTCTATATCCAAACCAATTGTTGCTGGATTTTGATATAAACTTGTTTCTCTTGCATTCAATCTAAAAGCGTATTCCATATTAAGACTAATCCTTTTTGATAATTTATATCTTCCACCAAGCGCCAAAAGGAAATTATCTGACTCTTCAAACATGGATTCATACAAATTTTTATGAATATAAATAGGATTTAATTCTACCGAAAAAGAATTCGAGAATTTTCTAGAAATTGGCAACTGCGTACTGAAAGCAAACCGATTAGATACTTTCAGGAGCGGAAATTCATCCTCACTTAGCTGTGAATTTATATCCATTGTATTATAACCTACAATCGTAACCGGAAAACCATTGACTTCTTGATTTGCAAACTTATATTTTGCTGAAAATTCGTAATTTTTATTCAACGTATGTCGGGAAAAACCAACGGTTAACCATTCTGTCGCACCATAAAGACCGCCAATTTTACTATTAGCATTATCGAACCCAAAGAAGTTACCAAATCCTTCAGTCAAATCTCCAAAACGATGTGCTACTATAAAATACCATTCGCCTTTAGAAGCCAGTTTTGTTGATTGCATTGTACAAACTTGCAATCCTTTGAAAGAAGCCGTTTCAATTTCTTTTTTAGAAATTGTATCAGTATCCAACTCTTTGAACAAATCATCTTGTGCAATAGCAATACTAAAAGAAAAAAGAAATAATAATGAGAACGTAATTTTAGATAAATTCATTTTTAATTCTATTTTACTATTAAACATTGATCTAATTTTAACTCTTCTAATAGGTCATCATAACCCGTAACTCTTCCTTTTATTTTTACTTGACTATTAAGTGCTGTCTGTTCCAAGACTTGCAATTGACACGAAACTTTTCCGTCTAATGTAATTACATTTTCAGCAACATTAGTAACTTTTCCTGTAATCTCAACCGCTTTATTTAAATATTTAGTGGTGGCCATTTGAGAATTGCTAGAAAATTCGCCAAAAACATCAGTTGCCGATACACTGAACTCAGATGTTTCTTTTTCTAAATCTCTTGCGCCACCAGTCATAATATAACTATAAGAAAGAAATCCTACAATAAGTATTACTGCAAATAACAATATAAATTTAAGTCTTTTACCCATAGCTCTTAAAAAAAAAAGTTTACAATAAAATAAGCACTGTAAATTATTGATTTATATTTTTCTAATTCACGATAACTTTTTTCCAAGATTTTTCAGAATCGTTTTGCAATTCTAAAAGATAAACCCCAGACTGAATGCCATTTACATCAACTGTAACTTCTCGAGCATCATCCATCACGTTAATAGTTTTGACTAAAGAACCTATTTGATTATATAATTTTACTTTCGATAGATTGGTTTTTGTTTTAATATAAAATGCTCTTGAAGCAGGATTTGGATAAATAGATGTTGCGTTTAATGAAAAATCTTCAACTCCAAGAGTAGTAAATGTTCCGGTATTGTATTCATAAACGTGACTACTACTTAAGCCGGTTGTTGCACCGAATGCTCTTACGCCAACTAAATCTATAGAATTTGTAGTATCGTACGGAAATTGTAGATCTTTAGAATCGGAATTTGTTAGGTTTCTTTCTAGCGTTAAAGTCCTTACACCTGCTACAGGGGCGGGATTACTCAACGTTGACCAATCTTGAACATCACTTGCAGGAGATCCAGTTCCAACAAAATTTCTATCCGTTAACGAGGTAGTGTATACTAAAACATCTCCGGCTTGCATTCCAAAAAACCGCACAACACCTAACCCCAATCCAAACCATCGATCCGATGGCCCCTTTAAAACTAGTGTTACTTTTGCGGTAGTCTTGTTTAAGGTGAAATTTGCAGTAAGACCATTGATAAAAGAAATGTCGCCTGTAGACTTACTCTGAGAAAATCCGAAAGATGATGTAACTAAGAATAGTAAAACAGTAATTTTTTTCATAGTAATTTATTTTAGTAAGTTTATAATTTCTTCATTATTAGAAAAAACCGCATATTCAAAAGCTGTTTTATCTTGTTTGCATTTTAATGCTTTATTCGCTCCCGCAGCAACTAATTTTTTGACCATTTCAACATTTGTAAATTGAACCGCTAGCATCAAAGCTGACATACCATTGCCATCAGTCAAATCAACGTTAGCCTTTTTACTTATCAATTCGTCAACCAATTCAAACTCACTTTTAAAAACACAAGCCATTAAACAAGTTCCGTTATTTGAAACATAATTTAAATCAGCCCCATTAGCAATCAAAAATTTTGCTACTTCAATATTTCCCCTATAGCAAGCCAAAATAAGCATACTTGATCCCTTGTCATCAATAGCATTTACGATACTTTTGTTTTTATCAAAAAGCAATTTTATTTCAGATAAACTTCCTTTTCTTGCAACATCAAAACTACTAGTGTTTTGCGAAAAAACTCCATTAAAAGCTAACAGTAAAATAAATAGAAACTTTTTTTTCAAAATAATTATTTTTAAAGAGTAAAACTAACGGAAATTATAATCTATTCCAAAAAAATATTTGTCAAATTATAATTACAGAACCAACAACCCAAATTCCCGTAAGACATTCACTGGTTTGGAATACCAAAACAATTCAAAATCTTCGAAATGGGTTTCAAAATTGGATTTGATTTCCTGAAAAGAAAGTGTTTTAGTATTAGTAATAGTTAGTTTTTCTATGGTTTTTACCAGCCATTCACCTTCATATTTATTAGTTTGTATCGTAAAACTTTCTTTCTTATCGTGAAAAGTCAAGGTCATCATTGCCCATGAATTTCCTTTTTTGGATTTTGTAAAATGCTCAACTGATGGCTTTCCTCCTAACCAAATGATTTTGGCGGTTGGTTTTGTGTTAAATTCTTCTTCTACTTCCAAAGCATTAGCAATAAAATCAGGATGAATTTTTGTTTTTGGAATTTTAAAATCGAACCATTCTTGCAACTCAAAATCAAAGCAGATTCCGTGCATAAAATTGAATAAGGATTTTTTGAGCCCGAAACTAAATTGATCATGATCAATTCCCGTTTTGTCCACGAAATTAATATCATTATTGGCGAAAGTTCCAACAACTTCAGTTTCTTTCATCACGCCAAATTTCTCTGGATACATTCCTACAGGACTGTGTGCTGTCATCGCAAATTGATGCCAAAATCCCGATTGCAAAACGCCAACTTCAAACAACTGCCGCACCATTTCAAGGCTATCTATAGTTTCTTGAACGGTTTGGGTAGGATAACCATACATCAAATAAGCATGAACCATGATGTTTGCTTCGGTAAAATTGCGAGTCACTTTTGCCACTTGTTCGACCGTTACACCTTTATCTATCAATTGTAATAATCGGTCAGAAGCCACTTCGAGTCCGCCAGAAACGGCAATACATCCGGAAGCTTTGAGCAATAAACATAAATCTCTAGTAAAACTTTTTTCAAATCGAATGTTGGTCCACCAAGTAACCGATAATTTCCGGCGCAGAATTTCGAGAGCCAACGCTTTCATCAAGGCTGGAGGTGCTGCTTCATCTACAAAATGAAATCCATTTTCACCCGTTTGCGCTATCATTTCCTCTATTCGATCACACAAAATATTGGCGGCGATGGGTTCGTAAATTTTTATATAATCTAATGAAATATCACAAAACGTACATTTCCCCCAATAGCAACCATGTGCCATGGTCAGTTTATTCCAACGACCATCGCTCCACATTCGATGCATTGGATTCACAATCTCGATAACTGAAATGTATTTGTCTAATAGCAAATCTGAATAATCAGGTGTGCCAACTTGCGATTGCTTGTAGTCACTTCGTGTCGAATTGTTTTTGTAAACTACTTTGCCGTTTTCTAGTAGAAAAGTTCTTTTATAAGTTCTATTCTCCCCTCCTTCGGACGGGTCGGGGGAGGATAATAATTCAACTGGCAATTCACCATCATCTAAAGTAATGTAATCGAAAAACTCAAAAACACGAGGGTCAGAAAGCGAGCGCAGCTCGGTATTGGGAAAACCGCCACCCATCGATATTTTAATATTTGGATGATGCTCCTTTACCCATTGAGCCGAACGAAAAGCAGCGTATAAATTCCCAGGAAAAGGAACCGAAATTAAAAACATTTCGGGTTGAATGGTTTCGATTTTATCAGCTAAAATAGAAATCAGGATTTTATCAATATACGTTGGTTCTTGTTGCAGCGCTTCATACAATTCGTCGAAAGAATTAGCAGAGCGACCCATACGCTCGGCATAACGACTAAAACCAAAATTAGCATCGACACATTCCACAATAAAATCGGAAATATCTTCGAGGTATAAAGTAGCGAGATGTTTGGCTTTGTCTTGGGTTCCCATCGTTCCAAAAGCCCAATCTAACTCTTCGAGCTGTGCAAAACGGGAAGCCTCAGGCAGATAATCTTCTTGACAAATTTGGAGTGCTAATGTTGGATTTTTTCCTTGCAAAAAAGCAATAACCGAATCAATAGTTTTGAGATATTCGTCTTGTAAAGCGAGGATTCGTTGGGAGTTGCTTGATACTTCTCCAACTTTAAACCTTAAACTTTGAACTTTAAACAAATTTATCAATCCTTCTTTCGAAAACAATTTCAGAATCACTTCGATACCCAAATCAGCTTGGGTTGACGAAATGTTTTTGGTATTCAGAAAACCTTTAATATATGCTGTTGCTGGATACGGGGTATTCAGTTGAGTAAACGGTGGCGTGATTAGAAATACTTGGGTTTTCAAAAGGATTGTTTTTTACAAAAATAGGGTATTTTAGAAAAGAATGATATTCATTATCGAACGTTTTATGTATTTAAGAATATAATTACTACTTTTAAAATCTCAAATAATCCTAATGACTATCCAAGAATACCTCTCTAAAATAAACATCCTTTATAAAACTGGTAATGCACGTGAACACTCGTATCGAGGCGATTTACAAAACCTGATAATGGCCATTTTACCTGATATTTTGGTTACCAATGAACCGGCAAGGGTAGATTGTGGCGCACCCGATTATGTTCTTACTCGCAAAGATGTTCCTGTGGGTTATATCGAAGCCAAAGATATAGGAATAGATCTAGCAGACAAAAAGCTCAAAGAACAATTTGACCGTTACAAATCAGGCTTAACCAATTTGGTTTTTACCGATTATATGGATTTCCATTTTTACAAAGAGGGAGAATTTGTAACTAAAATTGCAATTGCACGATTAGAAAAAACCACCCCGCCCGATGGGCACCCCTCCAAAGGAGGGGAATTTAAAGAACAAATTGTACCTATCCCAGAAAACTTTGAGCAATTTACTCAACTCATAAAAAACTTTGCACAAACCGTTTCGCAAACCATCAAATCGCCTACTAAACTAGCGCAAATGATGGCAGGAAAAGCCAAGTTGATGGCTGATGTTATCGAAAAATCATTGACTAATGACGACCAAGAAGGCAAACGCTCCCAAATAAAATCGCAAATGTTGTCGTTTCAGCAAATGTTGATTCACGATATCGACAACAAGGCTTTTGCCGATATTTATGCACAAACCATTGCTTACGGAATGTTTGCTGCACGTTATCACGACCCGACTTTGCCGACATTTTCACGTATGGAAGCGGCAGAATTGATTCCGAAATCGAATCCTTTTCTTCGAAAATTGTTTCAAGATATTGCAGGATTTGATTTGGATATTCGTTTGACTTGGATTGTAGATGAATTGGTCAACATTTTCTTAGCTAGTGATGTCGCAACGATTATGAAAAACTTTGGTCGAAGCACCAAACAAGAAGACCCAGTTGTACATTTTTATGAAACCTTTTTGGGCGAATACAATCCAGCCTTGCGAAAAGCCCGTGGCGTTTGGTACACACCGCAACCCGTAGTTAATTTTATAGTTCGTGCGGTGGATGATATTCTAAAATCCGAATTCGATTTGCCCCAAGGACTCGCCGACACGAGCAAAATAAAAATCAAGAAAAAAGCCGTTACCCAAACCGGAACAGGAGCCAACTCCAAGATAAAAGAAGTCGAAACCGAAATCGAAGTTCATAAAGTACAAATATTAGACCCCGCAACCGGAACAGGAACATTTCTTGCCGAAGTCGTGAAACACATTCACAAAAAATTCGAAGGACAACAAGGCATTTGGAGCCAATATGTAACCAAAGATTTGATACCAAGATTGAATGGTTTTGAACTCTTGATGGCGAGTTACGCTATGGCGCACCTGAAAATGGATATGTTGCTCACTGAAACAGGTTATAAACCGCCCACCCCGCCCGTTGGGCACCCCTCCGGAGGAGGGGAATCACAACGACTGAAAATATTTCTGACCAACAGCTTAGAAGAAGCACATCCCGACTCCCAAACCTTGTTTAGTTCGTGGCTCTCGGACGAAGCCGACCAAGCCAACGCCATAAAGCGTGATGCACCTGTGATGGTGGTGATGGGTAATCCGCCTTATAGTGTAAGCAGTTCTAACAAAAGTCCTTGGATTGAAAGCTTAACAGCCGATTATAAAAAGGATATGAAAGAGAGAAACATTCAGCCACTTTCTGATGATTACATCAAATTTATTCGGTTTGGACAGCATTTTATTGATAAAAACGGTAGTGGAGTTTTAGCCTATATTTCGAATAATAGTTTTATTGACGGGATTATTCACCGCCAAATGCGAAAGCATTTATTAGAAAGTTTCGACAAAATTTACATTCTCGATTTACATGGTAACGCCAAGAAAAAAGAAGTCTGTCCTGATGGTTCTCCTGACCAAAATGTGTTTGATATAATGCAAGGCGTTTCTATTAATATTTTTGTGAAAACTGATAGAAAATTCCCCTCCTCTGGAGGGGTGTCCGCAGGACGGGGTGGACAATTAGCCGAAGTTTTTCATTTTGACTTGTTTGGTAAAAGAGATGAAAAATATAATTTTTTAAATGACAATAATCTAAAAAACATATTTTGGAATAAAATAAATCCAACAAAAAATGAATATCTATTCATTGAACAGAATAATATAGAATCATTAAAATACAAAGAATCATTATTTGGTGTTCAAGAATTATTTCAATTGGGAAGTAATGGTGTTCAAACAAAAAGAGATAATTTATTTATAGATTTCTATTATGATAATTTGTCAAAAAAAATCAATCATCTTTTATCAAAAAATATTACTAACGAATTTAAAAGTGAATTTAAAATTGAAGACTCTTCCTCATATCCTTTATTGAGAAAAATTGAAAATAGCAAATTTGAAAAAAATTTTATTTGCGACCTTTTATATCGACCTTTTGATTTTCGAAAGATATATTATGATAAAGATTTACTTGGAAGGCCTTTTTATAAAACACTTAGAAATATTCATCAAAAGACAAACAATTATTGTTTAATTCTGGGAAGACAAGGACAGGCAGTTGGAAGTGACTTATGGAACTTAGTTTCCATTTCAAATCTCATATTAGATACAAACCTATTTTACAGAGGAGGTAATATGGCTTTCCCCCTCTACCTCTACCCCGAAACCAACGCTCAACAAACTCTATTAGATTCCACCCCGCCCGTTGGGCACCCCTCCGGTGGAGGGGAATTTAGAACGCCCAACTTGAATCCCGAAATTGTAAAACAAATTGCGGAAGGTTTGGGCTATTTATTCTCACCAGAAAAACCAGATTACAATCTACAAACAGAGGAAACCAATCAATTGTATCCAATCGATATCCTCGATTACATCTATGCCGTTTTGCATTCGCCAACGTACAGAGAGAAATACAAGGAATTTTTGAAAATTGATTTTCCGAGAGTTCCGTATCCAAAAAACCCACGTCAATTTATTGACTTGGTCGATTTAGGCAGTCAACTGCGAGAAATTCATTTGCTGGAAAGCCCTGTTGTAGAACAATACATCACGCAATATCCCGAAGATGGCGATAACGTGGTGGTAAAACCTCGATTCGAAATCAACCCTTCCATTTCAAATTCCTTTCCTTCAGTATCGAGCGAGAATTCCCCTCCTCTGGAGGGGTGCCCAACGGGCGGGGTGGTGCTTCCTTTAAAGACTACTCCGCACGACGGACTGGTAAAAAACAACCCAATCTATTTTAATACAATAATTGACTTGCCCTACAATCCAGCGTTAAAAGACCGCGCAAAAGAGCTTCGCTATGCCGAAAATCTTTCAGAAGTTTTATTTTGGATGCAAGTACACAAAGGCAAATTTCACAACATTGATTTTGATAGACAACGCATTATTGGCAACTATATAGTAGATTTTTATGTAAAAAAGCTAGGATTAGTTGTTGAAATTGATGGAAGTAGCCATGATAATAAAGTAGCTTATGATAAAAAAAGAGAAGATTATTTAAAATCTTTAGGACTAAAAATATTCCGAATTCCAGTAAATGATATTTTGCAAAATATGGTCAAAGCAATTGCTGATTTAGAGGAATTTATAATTGAAAATTACAGTAAAACAGCTGTGAATATTGTCAATGATAATGAACCACCCCGCCTTTCAGGCACCCCTCCAAAGGAGGGGAATTTAGGTAAAGTGTACATCAACGAAACCCAATATTTCGCCAACGTACCTGAACTGGCATGGAACTTTTACATTGGTGGCTACCAACCTGCTCAAAAATGGCTCAAAGACCGTAAAGGCAGAGAATTAAGTTATGAAGATATTTTACATTATCAAAAAATAATCGTGGCTTTGAGCGAAACCGATCGAATTATGAAGGAAATTGATCGAATTGAAATTTAAAAACTATAACTATTTTAAAGTCTAAACTACATTCATATTCTATTTAAAAGGTTTATTTTTGTTGGATAAACAAACTCTTAAGTTGCTTTAATGAAAATTATTCTTACCGGCGCCACAGGGGTTTTAGGTTCCCATATCATGTATGAAATTTTGGAACTTTTCATAAAAAAACCCAACGTTGATAATAAGTTGTATCTTCTAGTCAGAAAAAACAAAACCATATCGGCTAATGAACGAATTAACACTTTACTATCAAGTGATTACACCCCAAATAATATTAAGAAAACTGGCTTAAACCGACTTAATGAATTCATTACTATTATTGATTTTGATTTAAAAACTGCTCAAGAATCTTTTTTAAAAGAACTAAAAGGAGCCTACCTCATACACTCGGCAGGTTATGTAAATCTCTCTACTGACATCGAATTAAAAGAAAAGATTTTTAATGAAAATGTACAACTTACAAAGTCTCTTTTTTCCATATTACATACCTATCTAAAAAAATTTATTTACATAGGAACCGCTTTTTCCTCGGGAGCACGAAAAGGATTGATTGATAATAATTTTCATAATTTAGATTTTACACCAGAGCACCGCAACGAATATGAATATGCTAAGTTTCACTCCGAAAACTTTATTGCTACTGAATGTAAAGCAATAGGCCTACCATTTCAAATATTAAGACCAAGTGTAATTGGTGGCAAAATGCTTGGAACGGAAAACAATTTTTTCATACCAAAATATATGGTTTTTTATCTTTTGGCTAAATTCTTCTATTTTACGGCCAAACGAAAAGGAAAACAAGAATATGTACGGTTTATAATTAATTACCAATCAAGTTTAAATATAATCCCTGTAGATTATGTTGCCAAAGTTGTTGCACAAACTTTTGAAAGAAATGATATCGAACAACTAAATATTGTAAACTTCAAGAGTTTTAATATGAAAGAAGGTTTGGAGTTGATTATGAAAGAAGTAGAATACCCGAATTTTTCCTTTTTAGAAAGTAAATTAAATTTTGAATATGAGAATTCAATTGAAAAAATATATTATGAAAGCATTGGAAAGCATTTAAAGCCCTATTTTATTTCAGATGCAAACGAATATGATACCACTTTATTGAACTCAATTCTCGAAATTCCAAAACTCGACAATACCTCTTTTGTAAATATGATTCGATATGCTATTGCTAATAATTTTCAAGATAGTAAAGTGTGATACCCGAGGCTATATCAAAACTCCTCCTCTTTCTTCCGAATCATTAAAAGTGCCGCAAAAGAAATCAAAGCTGCTGCAGAAAGATAATATCCAACAAATCCAATTCCATAGTTTTTGGCTAGCCAAATTGCGATTAGCGGTGCAAAAGAAGCTCCTAGAATTCCAGCCAAATTAAAAGTCAGTGATGCTCCAGAATAGCGAACTTCGGTAGGAAACAATTCTGATAAAAAAGTACCTAAAGGCCCATAGGTCAATCCCATTAACCCCATTCCGATACAAACAAATGTGGTTATCAATGCTGTGCTTCCAGAATCCATAAAATAAGAAAAACTAAGTCCAAATAAAGCGATGGCAATGGATACAATTAATAAAATTTGTTTTCTTCCAAAACGGTCGGCCAACGAAGCAGAAACTGGAATTCCAATCATAAAAAACACAATTGCAAAAAGTTCAATAATCAAAAAATCGCGACGGCTAAACCCTAAATCACTTGTACCCCAACTCAAGCTAAAAACAGTCATTAAATAAAAAGTTACAAAAGTAACTACTGCTGCAAAAGTGCCAAAAATTAATTCCCATTTATAAGATTTTAAAATAGCAAACAAAGGTACTTCTACTTGTTTTTTTGTTTCTACCGCATTGACAAACGATGGTGTTTCTGTTATTTTCATTCGGATGTAAAAACCAACTAACACGAGTAATGAACTGGCTATAAAAGGAATTCTCCATCCATAATCAAAAAATTGTTCGTTGGTCAAGGTGTCACTCAAAATTAAGAATGTTCCTCCTGAGAGTAACAAACCAATTGGTGCTCCTAGCTGTGGAAACATTCCATACCAAGCCCTTTTTCCGGGAGGAGCATTTTCGATAGCTAATAAAACTGCACCACCCCATTCGCCACCTAAACCAAGACCTTGACCAAAGCGACACAACATTAATAATAAAGGCGCAACAATTCCGATGCTTTGATAGGTTGGTAATAATCCGATACAAACCGTAGAGATACCCATAGTCAGCAAGGCAGCTACTAATGTGGCTTTTCGACCAATCTTATCTCCATAATGACCAAAAACAGCAGAACCTATGGGTCTAGCAAAAAATGCAATTGAAAAAGTAGCCAGAGATTCAATGGTAGAAGTCGTTGGGTCTGAGCCTGGGAAAAACAATTGTGGAAACACCAATACAGCGGCATTGGCATATATATAGAAATCAAAAAACTCAATGGCGGTTCCAATTAAACTACCAAAAAGAACGTGTTTTAATGAATTTACTTTTTTAGGATTTGAAATATCTTGCATTATATTTTAACTATTTTTTTATAAAAATGGTGTAATTTTTCGAAACTAATAAATAATACCGATTAGAAATAAATGATTGTACTTCAAATGGTTCTGAATTTAGTGTCTAATCTTTAAACAATCTCAAAACTCGGTTAAAATCTCCATTTGACATTCCTTGTTTTTGAAAAGCTTCAAAGTCTAGCTTTGCTTTTTGAGTCCAACTCAAGCTGTCCGAAACATTCTGAAATTGGTATTTTTTATGAATAGACTTCGCCAATCTAAAGTTATTATTCAACAAATAAGCGTGAGCCAAATTTAATTTAATAAGTAATTCAGTATCCTCTAGCTTTTCGCCTTGCTTTAGATATTTAATGGCTTTATCAAACTGTTTGGTTACAATATAAGTATATCCCAGCGTATTATAATCTAAGACTGTAGCTTTGTTATCGGCTATAATAATTTGTAGTTTAGATATTGCATCACCATATTTTTCTAATTTAATAAAATCCGAAGCTTGTTGGCGTATATCGGAATACATTTTTTTAGAAGCTCCAGTCTCATCAAAACAAACTGCACCAAAATCCTTGAATACTTTTGATTTTTCAATGGCAAGAAGTTGTTGAAATTCCTGAAAAGTATATCCGTTTTGTAATTTTTGTGTAACACAAATACAAAACTCTTCAGGATTTGAAGTTTTTTTTGCCAAATCAGCCGTTTTACATTGATTCAACAGTAGTTTCCGATTTTCTAAATTCCAACCTTTGCTTAATTTAACATTGACCCAAGGCACAACTTCTAAAATTATTTTTTGTTTCATTATCCAATTGGAGCTTTCGAAACCAAACCAAATAGCTTTTGAATTTGATGTTAAACAATTAGAATTTTCTACTGAAAGTCGTTTTGCATCTTTACTGATTGCTTCTGGTTGCATATAACAAGCTTTGGTTGTTACACCATTTTTTTTATAATCAGCAACAAATAGTTCATTTGAAAAAACAGCATATTTGCATTTGTCATTTCCTGAAATTTTAGATAAAAGAAAAATAGCTCCCGCCGATCCTTGACTTATTCCTGTTGGGTCTGGAATTGATTTTAATACCGAAACTAAACTGTTTGCTAACTGTTGATTTTCGTCCAGCAACGTGATTCTAAATACAATTTCTGTTGTACCTACTGGCAAGTCGTCAGTTTTAATGACAATTCTATCTCTTGCAAAAACAATTATTTCTTTTTTGGTAGCTCGTTCTTTGTCCCAATAACCGTCTTGTTGACCAAAAACAGAAAGGGATGAAATGCTAATAAACAGCACAAAAAAAAGTTTATTCAAATTCATTTTATCTCTTAAAGTTATATTTCGCGCTGCACTAAAATAATTAGTAATTATTGACTAATAAATCAGAAATAAAGAAAATCATACACAATGCTAAAAGTACCGAAAGTGCAAAAGTACTTAAAGCTAATTTTTTTAATTCTGAATCTAACAATTTGGGCTCTTGGTTTTTATATACTCTTATCAAATGTTTAATTAAGGGAATGTATACTACAACAAACAAGTATTGATCTAATTTGAAATGATTTAATATTGCAAAAATCAATACCAAAACCATGGACAAAATAATTAAAAAATAATGGTATTTTTTAGCTTTTGCTCCTCCAATTTTTACAACGATTGTATTCTTATTTGATTTTCTGTCCGAAGCTTCATCTCTCATATTATTCAAATTCAAAACGCCAACACTCAAAAGTCCGATGGCAGTTGCGGGTAAAAACAAAAGCCAATCTAGATTTTTTGCGTACATAAAATAGATTCCAAGCGTGCTAACCCAACCAAAAAACACAAAAACAAAAACATCTCCAAAGCCCCGATAACCATAAGCGCCCGACCCCACAGTATAGCGAATAGCGGAGGCAATTGCTAAAATCCCGAGTATCAAAAAAATCATGGAGTACATAAAATATTTTCCTTTGAACGAAAAATAAATCAATAAAATTGCTGAAATCAAAGTTAGAATTGATGTTAAAATAATGGCTTTTTTCATTGATTGTGGAGAAATCACACCGCTCTGAATCGCTCTTTTAGGTCCAATTCTATCTTCGTTATCAGTTCCCTTTATTCCATCACCATAATCATTTGCAAAATTAGACACTACTTGAAAACCCAAAGTGGTTGTAAATGCAAAAATTATAATTTTCCAATTGAACATCGATTGTGACATGGCATAAACGCTGCCTACAATTATTCCGGAAACCGATAAAGGCAGGGTTCTTAAACGTGCGGCTTGAATCCAATGTTTCATTTTAAAGTTGGGAGTTAGAAGTGGGAAGTTGGAAGTTGGGAGTTGGAGGATGGGAGATTTTAAATCATTTAATCTATTTTATTATTTCAACTTCCCGCTTCTAACTTCCGCCTTCCTCTACGGCAACCATTTTTTTTCGAAGTTGGGTTTTCTTTTTTCAAGGAAAGCGTTTCTGCCTTCTTTCGCTTCCTCGGTCATATAAGCAAGTCTCGTGGCTTCGCCAGCAAAAACTTGTTGTCCCACCATACCATCATCCGTTAGATTCATGGCAAATTTTAGCATCTTAATTGATGTAGGTGATTTTTGTAAAATTTCCTGAGCCCATTTAAAAGCAGTTTCTTCGAGTTCTGCATGCGGAATTACAGCATTGACCATTCCCATATCCATAGCTTCTTGAGCGGAATAATTTCGTCCCAAGAAAAAGATTTCACGTGCTTTTTTCTGTCCCACCATTTTTGCTAAATAAGCCGAACCATAACCGCCATCAAAACTAGTGACATCGGCATCCGTTTGCTTAAAAATAGCGTGTTCTTTACTGGCTAAAGTCAAATCGCAAACTACGTGCAAACTGTGACCGCCACCAACAGCCCAGCCAGGAACGACAGCAATAACTACTTTTGGCATAAATCGGATTAAGCGTTGTACTTCTAATATATTTAAACGATGCTGACCATCATCACCCACATAACCCTGATGACCACGTGCATTTTGATCGCCACCGCTGCAAAAAGAATATACCCCATCTTTACTAGAAGGACCTTCTGCCGAAAGCAAAACTACCCCAATCGAGGTGTCTTCTTGGGCATCATAAAACGCTTGGTATAACTCCGAAGTTGTTTTTGGTCGAAAAGCGTTACGTACATCTGGCCTATTGAACGCTATTCTGGCTACTCCGTTACATTTCTTATAGGTTATATCTTCATATTCCTTGACTGTTATCCAATCCATGGTATTCTTTTTAAATTATTGATTGTAAAAATAAGTCATTTTTTTACGTTTTTTGAAAGAAGATTTAATTACTATTTTTTGATAGATTATCACTCTTTTACCAAATAAATTCCGTCTTCTTTAATTTCGATTAGTTTCTCTTTATACAAAGCACCGATTGCTTTCTTGAATGTTTTTTTGCTCATTTTAAGCACTGTTTTTATGTCTTCGGGATGCGAATTATCGGTTAAACGCAAAAAACCTCTACTCGCACGAAGTTCATCCAGAATTTTGTCTGCATTGGGCTCAATACTTTGATATCCTTGGATTTGCAAGGAAACATCAATTTTGTTATCAGGACGAATGGTTTTTATGTAGCCTCTTAATCTATCTCCTGTCCGAATCGAATCGTCATAAACCTCATCTTTATACAACAAGCCTTTGTGTTGCTCGTTGATAATTACATTGATTCCCAATTCAGTGATATGAGAAACTATTAAATCGACCTCTTCGCCTTTTTCGACTGTAATGGTATCGTTTTTCAGAAACTGATTGGTTTTGCTGGACGCTACCAAACGATTCGTTTTTTCGTCCATGTACAAATAAACCAAATAGCGTTTCCCTTTTTCCATAGGTCTCGCTTGTTCTTTGAACGGAACTAAAATATCTTTTTCCATTCCCCAATCCATAAAAGCACCTATTTGATTTATGTAATTTACTCTCAAAAGTGCAAACTCATTCAATAAAATATAAGGTTCGAGAGTTGTAGCAACTGGACGCTCTTCGTGATCTAAATAGATAAAAATGACAATCTCCTCGCCTATTTCCCATTCGTTTGGGACATATTTATTGGGTAATAGAATATCGTGAATCCCTTCTGGATCTTTTTCGGGATTTCCTAAAAACAAACCGACTTTGGTATCTCTAAGTATTGTTAGTGTATTGTATTTTCCTATTTCAATCATTTTCTTACTTTCTAAGTTGCAAAGGTACAAATTATAGGGTTGAATTTTATAAAATCACAAATTAGGAATACTGTAAAAACTATGTGTTTTACATATAAGTAATTAGAAAGATATATTGTGGTAATATCAAGTGCTTTCTCAAAGTTCAAAAATTTGACAAAGGTTAAAATATAAAAAACGAAGTTACTAACAGACACTAATGATTTAAAAACCTCGATCGGTGAATTGTAGTAGACCTAATGAATACATTTTAATTATTGTACTTAAACTTTACAGCTAATTTCAAATTGCAGTTCAAAATTTATTTGCTGGTCCTCAATAAAAAAGTTGAATGTTAAATACAACTGCAAACTTTTTGTTGGCTATTAAATATTAGGGAAACTAAGCTTCACATCATTCAGAAAGAATGCTTTTACACATAAATAAGCTATTTGACCTTTTATTTGGATTATTTGTACTATACCTTTTTCTTGTTTAACTTTAAATTTGTGTTAAATAATTGATAACTTTAGGTGTCTTGTCGGTTTTAAAATAAAGTTAAAATTAGTCTGTGAAATCTGTGGCAAAAAAATTAGACTGCAATAAAATACGGCATTAAATTTTAGTCATTACTTATTTAAATCTAAATGTAAATTATATGGAAAATGCCTACGATTTTTATTCTATATCTTTCATTGTTTTGTTTGGAATTACAATTATTCTTCTTATCGGTTTATTGATTTATAAAATAGTAAAATCAATTTTAAAGTCGCACCAAAGAAATACTAGAAGAAATGCTAGAAAAAAAATGAGAGTAATTAGAAACAACGAAGTGATTAAAAAAAATCAAAGTATTAGTGCAATTCTTTAAAATACTGTAACAAAATAGTATCATTTTCTCTTGTAGGAGTAAAAACCTCTAAGATACTTGGTTTTTCGTTTTGAGAGAACAAAGACGATAATCCATTGCTTAGTGTAGACTCGTTACTAGCAATACTATATTCAAAGCCGTACATTTTAGCCAAATGGGCTGCAGTATAGCAATGAGAGGTTTCGAAAAAAGTATTGAATACTTGATTTTCTTCATGACCGGGCAAAATCCGGAATATTCCACCACCTCCATTATTAATTAGAATAATTTTAAAATTCTTCGGAATATACTGGTTCCACAACGCATTACTATCATACAAAAATCCAATATCTCCAGCAATTAAAATTGTTTGTTGTTCATTTGAAACAGCAGCACCAATAGCCGTTGAAGTACTACCATCGATTCCGCTAGTTCCTCGATTACAAAAAACAGAAATAGAAGAGTCAATATCAATCAATTGGGCATATCGAATGGGGGAACTATTGCTTAAATGCAATTGACACGCTTTTGGTAAAGCAGGAATTATTAGTTCGAAAGCCTTAAAATCCGAAAAGGCAATCTTGGATAAATACTCTTTATGTTTCTTTTTTCTTAAATTAGATACCGATTCTAAACTTTTAAAATAATTACTCTGAACAGGACTGACCAAATGCAAAAATTCATTAAAAAAACGACTGGGTTTAACTTTAAAATGTTTTGTTAAACAGCCATAAGTATCATACGCTCTCAGTTCATCAATATGCCAATGGTGTTGTGGTTTGTACTTTCGCAAGAACGCTTTGATTCGTTTTGAAACTACCATACCGCCAAAAGTAATTAGGATGTCAGGTTTTAAATTCGTAAACTCTACATCAGCAAATGGGGTAATTATGGTATCTATATTATTTATAAAGGAAGGATGATGCAAATTGGATGTCGTTTCGGTCATCACCACAACCGATTCGTCTTTGGCCAACCAATCGATAATAGCCGAGTCTATCTCATTGGGTCTGTTTTCTCCAACAAGTATTAATTTCTTTTTTGAGGTATTCCAAATAGAAATAAATTTATTGATTTTATCTATTGAAATTTTATTTTTTGTTTGCTTTAAATCGACTATTGTAACGGCAACATTCAGTTCGGAAACCGTTTGATACAAAGGCTCTTCAAAGGGAACATTGATATGTACGGGTCCTTTTTTGCTAACTGCTTTATTTATAGCTTTATTGATTTTTATATCGTTTTCAACAGAGACTTCTTCGGTTAAATTAGCATTAAAAAGTGAATGATTTTTGAATACATTTTCCTGACGAATGGTTTGTCCATCACCAATATCTATTTTACTTTGAGGTCTATCAGCCGAAATCACAATCAGAGGGATTTGGCTGTAAAAGGCTTCGGAAAAAGCTGGATAATAATTTAATAATGCCGAACCCGATGTGCAAATGACCGCAACCGGTTTTTGCAATTGCTTGGCAATTCCGAGTGCAAAAAAAGCAGCACAACGTTCGTCGGCAATACTATAACAGTTAAACACAGGATTATTAACAAAACCAATAGTGAGTGGTGCGTTTCGAGAACCAGGAGAAATTACAATGTTTTTTACACCTTTAGCAAGACAAATTTCGATAATACTTTGTGCTAAAGGTATTTTTGGATAAACCATTTTTTAAAATAGAAATTTGGAGTTAGAAGTTAGGTATTTTAAAAACACAAAGTTACAAACTTGCTGAGCGAATTCATCTAATTCGGACAACTTTTTCATACTTTTGAAGAGAAATATTTTAAAAAATGGAAATCAATATTAGATCTTACCAAACCCAAGACACCCAAGCTATTTTAGATATTATAAATTATTCCATTTTACATTCGACAGCATTGTATGACTACACTATTAGAAGCTATGAGCATCAAAAATCAATTTTAGAAGAAAAAATAAATAAACAATTTCCTGTGATTGTTGCAGAGCTTGACGAAAAAGTTGTTGGTTTCGGAATGTATAGTGAATTTCGTTTCAGAGAAGCTTATCAATTTACTGTAGAACATTCTGTTTATTTAAACGAAAATTTTCAAGGGAAAGGAATTGGAAAATTACTTTTAGCTAGATTGATAACATTGGCCAAAGAACAAAAACTTCACACTATGATTGGGGTTATCGATTCAGAAAACCAAGATAGTATCGAATTTCATAAAAAATTTGGTTTCAAAACTGTTGGAATTATAAACGAATCGGGATATAAGTTTGATCGCTGGCTAGATTCGGTATTCATGCAACTCATTTTGTAGTCATCAACTCTAAACTTGTTCCTGAGTAATAACTGCTTTTAAAGCAATTTTTAATACATTTGTGTCGCATTTTTTAGATAAAAAAAAGTGCTTTTCATATTATAAAACTTTCCCTAACAAGATTAAAATGTCAACTAATAAATTACTTTTATCCAAAGGAATCAAACAATTGGGTGGTTCGTTACCATTACTTTTTATTGGGCCATCCGTGATACACAATGCTTTTATAAACAAACAGAACGACTGGCATTTTTTGGTTTTGGCTATTGGAATTTTAATTTGTTTATTAGCCGTTTATCTCTTGTTTCTGGGTTTAAAAACGTTGACTCAAAGCCTATTTAACGATTAATGGATAGTACAATCTATATTAACAACCTTATTTTTTTTAGTAAAGATTTAATGTTTTTCAAGCAATAATACAATGAAAAAAACACCAATATCAATTTTAATTTCTATTTTATTACTTTCATCCTGCTATAATGTGGAACATGATTACAAAAAATTCAAAACAGGAAAATTCAAATTTGAATACAAAGTAAATGGTATCGATAAAGTGACTTTTTTTGAACGGAATGACAGTATTGAAATAGAAACATTCGAAGGAAAAACAGATACTTCAAAAATTAGATGGGTAAATGATGGTGAATATATTTTGCAAAAATTGAATCCAAAAAATAGTCTTGAAAAAAAAGCGATAAACATGAAAATTTTGACTACTTCAAAGAATTCCTATACTTTTGAATTTGGAATAGTCGGTAGCGATGAAAAACAACGTGGTACTGTAGAAAAAATTTCAAATTAACACTAACGATTACTTATAAAAATAAATTCAATGGAAATTTTTTTCAACCCAGATGCTTGGATTGCCTTGTTAACATTAACTTTTTTAGAAATCGTATTAGGAATTGATAATATCATTTTCATATCGATAGCAACAGGGAAATTACCCGAAGAAAGTCGCAAACGAGCAACCAAAATCGGCATGTTTCTCGCCATGTTTATGCGAATTGCACTGCTTTTTGGGATTACAGTACTAATCGCAATGAAAGAACCTTGGTTTACTATTAATTTTAGTTGGCTAAAAGCAGAGATTTCAGGTCAAAGTATCATTCTTCTACTTGGTGGATTATTCTTGATTTACAAAAGCACGAATGAAATTCACGAAAAAGTAGATTTAAAAGGCGAAGAAGAAAAAGAATTAAAACAGTCCGCAACAAAGTCATTTAGTAGTGTCATTTTTCAAATCATTTTGATTGATTTAGTGTTTTCTTTTGATAGCATTTTAACAGCGGTTGGTATGACAAACGGAGTTGCTGGAGCCTTATATATTATGATTACAGCTGTTATTATATCAGTTTTAATAATGATGCAATTTGCAGTACCCGTTGGTAGTTTTGTCAACAAACACCCTTCGATTCAAATACTTGGGTTATCATTTTTAATTCTGATAGGATTTATGCTGGTAACAGAAAGTGCTCATCTTTCAAACGCTTTAATATTTGGAAATCATGTTACGCCAGTGCCAAAAGGCTATTTATACTTTGCCATTTCATTTTCTCTTTTGGTAGAAGTTTTGAATATGAAAGTAGATAAGAAAAAAAAACAATAGATTTCGAAAAAAGCTCTTTACAGGGCTTTTTTTATTCTAAATAAACGAGCTTAGCTGCTACCGATATACACCATGAAAAACACGATTTCCCATAGAGTTGCCGACTTTTTAAAAAACTTTCCTCCGTTTAGTTTTTTACAACAAAAAGATTTAGAAACTATTTCTTCGCAAATATCTATTATCTACAAAGAAAAAAACAGTATCATTTTTGCCGAAAACGAAGAAACTCACGATAGTTTTTATGTGGTAAATAAAGGTGTCGTAGCACTAAAGACAAGACAATTCACTGACATCTTAGATATGTGTGACGAAGGAGATGTTTTTGGTTTGAGACCGCTTATCGCCAATGAAAATTATCAAATGGGTGCCGTAGCCTATGAAGAAAGTATTCTTTATGCTATTCCGATAACTGTTTTTAGACCTTATGCGCTAGAAAACAAAGCAGTAGGCAATTTTCTAATTGAAAGTTTTGCCTCTAACACTTTACAACCTTATTCCAAAAGTCACCGAAGTAAACTCTATGGGGATGAATTAGATACTGAAGTTAAACTTTTGGATTTTCAACCCATAAAATATTCTAAAAAGTTAATTAGCTGTTCAGAAACAACAACAGCAGCAATCATTGCTGAAATGATGACCAAAAAAAATGTAGGTGCCGTTCTCGTTTTAAAAGATACATTACCTATTGGAATCATTACAGATAAAGATTTGAGAAACAAAGTGGTCACCGGAAAATATCCTATAACAGTAGCTGCTTCCGAAATAATGACTACGCCAGTTGTTACGTATCCCAAAAAAATGACCATTACCCAAGCCCAAATGGCAATGATGAAAAGCGACATTAGTCATTTATGCATCACAAAAGATGGAACAATCAATTCTAAAGCTGTAGGAATGTTATCCAAACATGATGTTATGGTTTCATTAGGAAACAACCCATCAGTACTTATAAAAGCAATAAAAAGAGCTAAAAAATCAAAAAAGTTAAAGTTAATACGAACGAGTATTATGATTTTATTAAAAGGGTACATCGATCAAAATATTCCCTTAATGCTTACTTCAAATATTATTACCGAATTAAATGATGCCTGTATCAAGCAAATTATAGAAATTTCTTTAACCAAAATGAGTACGCCTCCACCCGTAAAATTTGCGTGGCTGGCATTGGGAAGTCAAGGAAGAAGTGAACAATTGCTCCAAACCGATCAAGACAATGCTTTGATTTATGAAGATGTTCCTGAAGAATTACGAGCAAAAACCAAAAAATATTTTTTAGAATTAGCCAGTCACATCAACAAAGGACTTTTTGATATTGGTTATGATTACTGTCCTGCCGAAATGATGGCTTCTAATACTAAATGGTGTTTGAGTCTCGAGGAATGGAAACAAACTGTTTTTCATTGGATTACCAATACCGGAAAAAATGAAGTATTGTTGTCTTTTATCTTTTTTGACTATAGTTTGTCCTACGGTGAGAGTGAACTTTCAAACATGCTGTCAGATTTTATTTTTGAAACCATAAAAGCCAACCCTATTTTTTATGCTCATTTGGTCAGTGGAGCTTTGCAAAGTCCATCGCCAACTGGATTTTTTAGAGATTTTTTATTAGAACAAGACGGCGTAAACAAAGACTTTTTTGATATAAAAAATCGCGCTTTGATGCCGTTAGCTGATGCAGCAAGGGTTTTGATTCTTTACCATTCTGTAAAATCAATTAGCAATACGGTACAACGTTTCGAAAAATTAGCAGAATTGGAACCAGAAAATGGTGAGTTGTATTTGGCATGTGCCTACGCTTATAAAGTTTTATTGAAATTCAGAACAGTACAAGGGCTTATGCACAACGATTCTGGACAGTTTATTACTTTAGAATCGTTATCAAAATCAGAAAAGATAAAGCTCAAAAGTACTTTTAAAACCATCAAAGAGTTACAAGAAATTATTACTCTCAAATTTAATATTTCAAACCTTGTATAATGAATTTCTTCAAAAAAATGGATACGATACTTTCTACTATTTGGAATCCATCCGAAAAAAAATCGGATACAGAAATAGCGGGAGATATTGACACGACTCGATTTGTTGTTTTAGATACTGAAACTACTGGTTTCGATTATAACAAAGATAGAATCCTTTGCATTGGTGCTGTTGTTTTGCAAAACAATACAATTGCTATTCAAGATAGTTTTGAAATTTATATCGAACAAGAACTTTACAACCAAGCCACTGCACAAATTCACGGAATTCTTAAACAACATGTTCTGGACCGTCCTAAGGAATTAGAAGCATTGCAACAGTTTTTAGCTTTTTTGGGAGACTCTATTATAATTGCGCATCACACCAAATTTGATGTTACCATGATTAACAATGCACTAGAACGAAATGGATTTTCAAAATTAAAAAACAAAACTCTAGACACCGCAGAACTTTATAAAAAAACCTTACTTATTTCTCCAATTTTAGAACGCAAAGAACATTATACTCTAGACGACCTTGCTGATAAATTTGATATTTCTGTAAAAGACAGGCATACCGCCTTGGGAGATGCCTATATCACAGCAATTTCTTTTCTGAAAATTCTAGAAAAAATGAGAAAAAAAAAGGAAATCACTTTAAAAGATTTATTTAAATAAGTAAAATTCTTTGTGAATTATTTCTAAAACAACGTAATTTGACCATCCTCATCGGATTGAATATCCTCGTCAGAAATAATTGTCTCCCCTTCCACTTCCAGCTCTTCGGGAACAATTTCTACTGGTTCTTCATAAGGCAGTGGCTCTAATAAATTTATTTGTTTTAACTTATCTGTAGTTAACTGATTTCCAAGTGCTTTGAAGCCTTTTACTGCGATAAAACTCTCGATATCCACCGTTAGATTTTCTTTCTGAACCCCTTTCACTTTATTAAAAACCAATTCGGCAACCGGGCGATAGTCCGTTGAAACGATTTCTAATTGGGAGTTGGGATGTTCTGTAATAAAACTCTCTTCTTTGCCTTCGGTTTCCACCAAAAAACGTTTTACATAGTAGCGTTCTTTTTCTCCATCATAATAAATGGCAGAAACAGGTTTTTTTGGATGCCATTTCTCCAAAACCACCATATCCTCATCAAAATGAGTGGATAATTCTGGAATAATAACTTTCAGTTTACCCGTTTGTGAAATTACAAGAATCTTATCGTTGGGTCTGAATTCTCCCAACAATTCTCCTCTTGCATCCACGTTTAATTTTTGAACGGTATCGTCAAACCAAACCTTTCTGGGCAACAAAGTAGAAATTCCTTTTTCCTTGATTTCGATTTTTTTGATAGGGTATTTAGTGACCAAATTCCCTTTGGAAGTTCTCCCTTTTATAGCCATTGCGGCAAAATCCAAATCCCATTTTAGTTTTTTAATACTTCCTATCTGGCGCAATAGAATCGTAATCACCTCAGCTTCACCGTTTGGATTATGGGTGAAATACAAAACCTGAGAGCCTTTGTTTTCATTGGTTAAATCGTATAATTTATCCCGAGTAACTCCCGAAACATTGAAACGTTTAATATAGGCTGGTCCTGATTTTCCATCACGATAAATCATGTTGTAAATAGTACGTTTATCACTCTTATCAAAAATAGCGATATGAATAATATCTTTTCCAATGAACTTTTTATCATCGACTTTACAAATCATCATATTCCCGTCACGAAGAAAAACAATCACATCATCAATATCAGAACAATCGGTAACGTATTCGTCTTTTTTCAAACCTGTTCCTACGAAACCTTCTTCTCTATTGACATATAATTTGGTATTGCGCAAGGCAACTTTTGTAGCTTCAATATTATCGAAAGAGCGCAACTCAGTTTGGCGTTCGCGACCTTTTCCGTATTTTTCTTTTAATTTTGTAAAATAAGCTATCGCAAAATCGATTAAATGTTCTAAATCGTGTTTCACTTGTTCGATATCGCCTTCCAAAGCTTCAATTTTATCTTGGGCTTTATTGCTGTCAAATTTCGAAATACGCATAATTCGAATGTCCAATAAACGCAGAATATCGTCTTCGGTAACGGCGCGTTTTAGATTTTTTGTAAATGGTTTTAATCCATCGTCAACCGCTTGTATTACAGCTTCTCGAGTAGTTTTGTCCTCAATGTCACGGTAGATTTTGTTTTCAATAAAAATACGTTCCAATGACAGAAAATGCCATTGCTCTTCGAGTTCACGCAACTGGATTTCGAGTTCACTTTTTAACAATTGCACCGTTCTTTCTGTAGAGATTTTCAACATGTGCGAAACACCTACAAAAAGCGGTTTGTTGTCCTCAATCACACAGCCTAATGGCGCCACCGAAGTTTCGCAAGCCGTGAAAGCAAACAAAGCATCAATAGTTTTATCGGGAGAAACGCCCGGAAAAAGATGAATTAAAATCTCTACCTCGGCTGCGGTATTGTCTTCTATTTTTTTGATTTTGATTTTGCCTTTTTCATTAGCTTTCAAAATACTATCAATCAAAGTCGTGGTATTAGTCGAAAACGGAATTTGGGTAATAACCAAAGTATTCTTATCCAATTGTGAAATTTTAGCACGCACACGCACTCTTCCGCCACGCAAACCATCATTATAATTGGAAACATCTGCAATTCCTGCCGTTTGAAAATCGGGGAAAAGTGTGAAAGGCTTTCCTTTTAATATTTTTATCGAAGCATCGATGAGTTCGTTAAAATTGTGTGGTAATACTTTAGTAGAAAGTCCCACTGCAATTCCCTCTGCCCCTTGTGCTAAAAGCAATGGAAATTTTACGGGAAGATTATTGGGTTCGGCACGACGACCATCATAAGAAACGCCCCAATCGGTAATTTTTGGCGAATACAAAACCTCCAAAGCAAATTTAGACAAACGTGCTTCAATGTATCGAGAAGCCGCAGCGCTATCACCCGTTAAGATGTTACCCCAGTTTCCTTGGCAATCAATCAGCAATTCTTTTTGACCAATTTGCACCATGGCATCTCCAATACTGGCATCTCCGTGAGGATGATACTGCATGGTGTGACCTACAACATTGGCTACTTTATTGTACCGACCATCATCCAACTCTTTCAATGAGTGCATGATTCGCCGTTGTACAGGTTTGAAACCATCTTCAATAGCAGGAACGGCGCGTTCTAGAATTACATACGAGGCATAATCCAAAAACCAATCTTTGTACATTCCGGTAACTTTGGTAATGGTATCTTCGGCGTTTTCATCATTCTCGTAGAAATGATTTCCACCCGAAGAAACGATGTCTTCAAAGCCTTCGTCAGCAGTTGCGTCGTTTAAGTCGTCGTTGGTTTCGTCTTCTGGAATGTTATCTTCGTCTTCGTTCATTTAATTATAAGAATCTTATATTTTGTATTAATTTGCCTCAATCGTATCCAATTCGA
>JAYVIN010000089.1:0-9251 GCA_043770135.1 Flavobacterium sp.
TTGGACCAAGAAATTTTGGAACAAGCCGAAATCCAAGTTAAGTATTCTGGTTATATTGAAAAAGAAAGAAATAATGCTGATAAGTTGCTTCGATTGGAAGATGTGAAAATTCCAGAGAATTTTGATTATGAAAAAATAAAATCCATGTCGATTGAGGCAAAACAAAAATTGAGCAAGATTCGTCCGGTTACCATTTCTCAAGCATCAAGAATCAGTGGCGTTTCGCCAAGTGATGTTTCGGTATTGTTGATTTATATGGGAAGGTAAGATTTATGATTGCAGATATTGGATTAACGATTTTTGATTTAAATCTGAAATCAAAAATCGTTAATCAACAATCAAAAATCAATTTGTTCCACGTGAAACTACCTTGTCAAGGCTTTAAATCATTGACAATTTTAAATAAGAATAAAATTTATAAATGGATATTTCAAAGCATAAGCATTTTTTAACGGTTAAAGATTATTCTGTTTCTAAGGAAACATTTGATTTATATTATGACAAAACTTTGGACATGCTGTTCACTCATCCGCAACCTCGTTTAGAAAACTTAGGCAAGTATTACGAAAGTGAAGATTATATTTCGCATACGGACAACAAACGTTCTTTGTTTGAAAAATTATACCATTTAATAAAAAGCATTGCGCTGAAAAACAAACTCAATTTAATCAATTCTCATCAATCAACAAAAGGAAGTTTACTAGACATTGGCGCTGGGACTGGTGATTTTTTGTCGGTGGCAAAAAACAACGGTTGGAACATAACAGGAATTGAACCAAGTGATCGAGCAAAAGCAATTGCAAAAAACAAAGGAGTTTCATTTGTATCAGCAACAAGTGAATTAGAAAATCGATCTTTTGATGTAATTACAATGTGGCATGTTTTGGAACACGTTCCAGATTTAGACACTCAAATCAAAGAATTAAAACGATTGTTGAAACCAACAGGAACCTTACTAATTGCCGTTCCTAATTTTAAATCTTTCGATGCACAGTACTACGGTAAATTTTGGGCTGCTTATGATGTGCCGATTCATTTTTGGCATTTTTCTAAAACAGCGATACAACTCCTTTTCGAAAAAGAAGAAATGAAACTAGAAAAAGTTTTACCCATGAAATTTGATTCTTTTTATGTGAGTTTATTATCTGAAAAGTACAAATCTGGAAAAATGAATTATTTGAAAGCTTTTTTTATTGGATTACAATCCAATTGGAACGCAAAAAGGGATTTCGAGTATTCATCACACATTTATATCCTAAAAAACAACCGAAATTGATTTTAACGCCATTTAAGAGACCTTTTTAATACAAACATATACTTTTGTTGAAAATTCAAAAAAACGCTTTTATTTCAAGCCTTATAAATGCGTTTTAAATAGCTGTTTCGAATAGAAAATTAAATTCCAATAACTAAAAACAATACAACAAAAAATGAGCTATTTTTTTAACTTTTTAGAAGTAAGCGCTGTTTTTGTCTAATTTTGTGAATTATTTATAAAAATCTTAAAAAACAATAATGAAAAAAATAATAACCATTTTCGCAGTAACTATTTCTCTAATCGCATGTGACAAAGCTGTTGATCTGAAACAAACAAAAGAATTGAAAACAGCGTATGTCGATACTGCTGTTTTAATGAAAGAGTATCAAGAGACTAAAGATGTAGAAGCTAGATTTAAAACCAAAGCAGAACAAAAAGGAAGTCAATTGGAAGCTCAGATTAATCTTTTCAAAAAAGAGGCCTCCAGCTTTCAGGTGCAAGCACAAGCCAAAGGTCAAGCTTGGGCGCAACAAAAAGGAGCGGAGTTGCAACAAAGAGAACAACAATTGGGTCAGGCGCAACAAGCATTGTCTCAACAATTGCAACAAGAAAGTGCTGTCGAAATGGATAGTTTGGTAAGTGGAGTAAAAAAATTCATCAAGAATTATGGCAAAGAAAAAGGCTATGGCTATATTTATGGAACGGGCGATGCCGCAACCGTTTTGTATGCTCAAGAAAAATATGACATTACAAAAGAAATAATCAAATTATTAAACCAGAAATACAAAGCCACAAAAAAAGAGTAAAACATAAAAATAAAATCAATTTTCTTTTCTAAAAAAAATTTTAAAGTCTTCAACCCAATTCAAAAAGGGTGAAGACTTTTTTTATATTATTTTGTTAAGAGTAGTATAAAACACATAATTACCACAAAATCAATTTTTTACGAATAAGGCTCATTCATTTCTCACCTGATTGGTTACCTCATGTTTAAGATTTGTTAACTTTAATTTAACAATAGAGAGTGATATTGGGTCTAATTTTGCCATCGATAATACCAAAAAATAAATAAGTCATTATGAAATCACTTTACTCACTTGTTTTACTGATTTTTTCGCAATTCATTTTTTCCCAAACCTCTATTGTTAAGGGTACAATCCTTGACGACAAAACAGGGAAAACGATACCTGGTGTTGATGTTACTATTCTCAATACAAAATATGCTACATCTACTGATTTTGATGGAAATTTTATCATTAGAGAAGTTCCTGTTGGAACCTATGAAGTTCAAATTGCTACCAGTTCGTATAAAACTAAAATAATTTCTGAAGTTATTGTTAAAGCCGATGATGCGACAACATTGACAGTATCATTGGAAGAAAGTAAAAATCAATTAAAAGAAGTGGTTATTACGAGAACAAAAGCAAAGGTAGAATCGGTTAAATCCTTATTACTGCAACAAAAAAATAGCGCTAGCGTTTCGGATGGTATTTCAGCAGAGTCTATCAAAAGAACTCCAGATAAAAGTACCGCAGATGTACTTAAGAGAATTAGTGGTGCCAGTATCCAAGACAATAAGTTTGTAATTATTAGAGGTTTGAACGACCGATACAACACAGCAATATTAAATGGAGGAACACTACCGAGTTCTGAGCCTGACAGAAAAGCATTTTCTTTTGACATTTTCCCGTCAAATATGTTAGATAACTTAATTATCACTAAAACAGCAACACCTGATTTACCGGGAGAATTTGCGGGTGGTGTAATTCAAATCAATACCAAAGCAGTTCCAGACAAAGATTTTCAGTCTATTTCTATTGGTTCAGGATACAATACAATAACGACCTTCAAAACGCAACGAACTTATGAAGGTAGCGGAACAGACTTTTTAGGTTTTGATAATGGGGTTCGTGATTTTCCTTCAGCTGTACCAAGCGTTAAGGAATTTGCAGTTTTGCCTAGACAAGAAAGGCTTAATATAACAAAAAATGTTGCTTATGACTGGAGTATTAATGATACGCGTTTCAAACCAAATACAAGTCTACAATATACTTTAGGACATCACTATGATTTTAAGGAGAAAGTTTTCGGGGTATTATTTTCTGTAACTCACAATTCGTCTAACAATTTTAATGATATTAGAAGGCTTGATTATGATGATACACCGAGGGTGCTGAACAAGGATTATGAAGACAAAAACTATAGTGTACAAATTTTAACAGCAGCTTTGGCTAATTTTTCGTTCAAATTGAACCCTAATAGCAATTTGAGTTTTAAAAACATTTACAGCATCAATTCAACTGATTTGGTTGTTGAAAGAAAGGGTTTGGAACAAGTAGACGAAACTAGAACTACTGTTTCGGATGTAAGATGGTTTACGAGCAATAAAATTTATTCGGGGCAGTTAAATGGGGATCATTATTTTGAAACCCCTAAAATTAAATTAAATTGGACTGGATTTTATAGCAACATTGATAGATCCATTCCTAACCTAAGAAGAAATGCTTATACGATTACAAATCCAAACAGTACAAATCCAGCCGACACTAGCCCAGTTGCAGTACTTGGTATAAGTAGTGGTAGTTCAGATAATGGGGGTCAAATGTTTTTTTCAGAAAATCAAGAGAGTATTGTTGGTGGAAAACTAGACTTGTCAAGAAAGTTTAATCTTGGTGAAGAATTTTTAAATGAAGTGAAGATTGGTGCGTTTAATCAACAGAGAGACAGAGATTTTTTTTCTCGTCAATTATATTTTATCACTGAAAACATCTCTTCAGCTTCAGGTGTTAAAGATAATTTGTTAGGTTTACCAAATGAAACCATTTTTTCATCAGCCAATCTAGGCGAAATTTCTCCAGGTATTAATGGCTTTACATTAGACGAAGAAACAAAATTGAATGATGATTATCAAGCGGGATCAAAATTGAATGCAGCCTATTTGATGTTCGATAATAAGTATAAATGGATAAGATTAATATGGGGAGCACGATTTGAAAGCTTTGTTCAAAAGCTAAATTCAGAAACGGAAGAAGGTAAACCGCCCGTAGCTTTAAATAAGAAACAAAATGACTTTTTACCTTCTGCCAATTTAGTTCTTTCAATAGACAAAAAACAAAACCTGAGATTTAGTTTTTCTAAAACTGTAAATAGACCAGAATTTAGGGAGTTAGCCCCATTTGGATTTTACGATTTTACAACTCAATTTTTTACTCAAGGAAACCCAGAATTGCAGATTGCTAAAATTAATAATTATGATTTCCGTTATGAAATCTATCCTGGCAAAGGTCAGTTGTTTTCTTTTTCATATTTTAGAAAAGATTTCACCAATCCAATTGAACTTCAAAAAGGGAACAATAAATCCATTACTTATGAAAATGTAAAAAACGCTAAAAACAGTGGAATAGAATTAGAATTTAGAACTTTGTTGAGTTCAATTTTTACTTCCGAAAAAACCAAGGTTTTTGATGATATTACGCTATTCTCCAATTTAGCCATTATTAAATCGCTTGTTGATAATGACCCAAAATTGTTAGATGATCCAAAAAACCCTGGGAAAAAAATAGAGATTCCTTTTAACAAAAGACCCTTACAGGGGCAATCACCCTACATTATTAATGCTGGGGTTCAATATTTGAATTCAGATAATGGCTGGATTTTTTCAGCCAATTTGAATAGAGCGGGGAATAGACTTTATGTGGCGGAAGGACCAAATGAAGACGACCCTCAACTTTGGGAAAAGGCACGAACATTTTTAGACATGCAAGTAGCGAAAACCCTCCTAAATAAAAAACTAGAATTGAAATTGAATATTCAAAATGCATTAGCCCAAGATTTAGTGTTTTATGAAAACAGAAGTGACATTCCTTATAACTATCGATTAGGTGTTTTTGAATCCTTTTCCAATATGGTTTTTACTGGAACTAATGAAAACAAAAACGGTTATAATCCTGATGTTGACAATGCGCGTTGGATTACTAAATTCGGAAGATCGTTTTCTTTCTCATTGACATATAATTTCTAGAATAGATATCACAATTCTTATTTGTACTATTTATTTTGAATATAGAGATCTAGTAAAATCAATTTGTTTTTTGTTCTTAAATTCAAATTTTAATTAGCGGAATTATCAAAAAATATTATATTGCTTTTAAATAATACTTAGCAATATAAAGTAAAAAGTCCTCAAAAACCATTAAAATACATTTTTCATTTAGTCTTAATGAAAGCTGTATTTTAGTGGTTTTTAATTTGTATATAGAAATCACTAATACCTGTTTATATGATTTTGTCATTGTGTTCAGAATGACAAATATCCACCATTTAGTGCAAGTAAATACAACTATTAAACGGTAAAACTATTGATTAGTAACTTCAAGATTCAAATCAAAAACTTCCTCCAAATTTTCCTTTGTTAACACAATCTTAATTTATTGGTAACACCTATAACACACTACATTGATGTATCGGTTTTATATTTGCACTGTTTAATAACTTAAAACACTAAACAATGAAAAAATTTTATTTGATTGCATTATTCGCATTCGTTTGCAATTTTGCATTTGCTCAGATTGAGCAAGTTTCTTATCGAGGTGCCTTCGCACCTACTGGAGCAATGTGGACAGACAATTGGACCAACTGGGATCCAAAGAATACTGACTACACTGACGCACCTACAGTAGTTAATGTAACTGCTGATATTACGGTCAACACCACTTGGGTTGTTGGAAGAACTTACAAATTAACAGGTTTAATTTATGTAAGAAACAATGCTACTTTAACTATTCAACCAGGTGTTGTGGTTAAAGGTATTTCTACTACTACAGGAACAGCTTTAATTGTTACTAAAGGAGCAAAATTAAATGCTATCGGTACTGCTAGTCAACCTATTATATTTACATCTAATAAAACGGTTGCCGAAGGAAGAAATCCTGGTGACTGGGGAGGAATTGTACTTTTAGGAAAAGCGCGTTTTTCAGCAACTGCTACATCTAATACAGGTACAAGTAATATAGAAGGGATTACGGCTTCTTTAAACACAGAATATGGTGGTGGTTCTACTCCAAATGATGCAGACAACTCAGGAACATTAAAATATGTAAGAATCGAGTTTGGTGGTTATGTGTTTTCAAACAACAACGAAATCAACGGTTTAACTATGGGTGCTGTGGGTAGAGGTACTACTATCGATTATGTTCAAACATCGTTCACAAATGATGATTCATTCGAATGGTTTGGTGGTGCAGTAAATTGTAAACACTTAGTAGCTTTCAGAGGTGTGGATGACGATTTTGATGCCGACAACGGATATAAAGGAGCGGTACAATTTGCATTAGGAATTAAAGATCCAGGTCTTGCTGATAATCCAGTGGTTTCTACATCTGAAGGGTTTGAAGTAGATAATAACCCTGCTGGTTTAACTGTACAAACAGGATGGGATAATACTTCTGGTGTTTTCTCTAACTGTACTTTGATAGGGTCATCAGGAAGAACAGGTGTTTCTGTTTCCGCAGGTCACGAAAGACCATTGCGTTTGAGAAGAGGATGTCAAGTAAAAATTTACAATTCTATCTTTCTAGATTTTAGATCGAACTATTTATTTGTAGATGGTGCACTTACTCAAACGAATGCTACTCAAACTACACCAACTTTGAAATTCAAAAGCAACATTATCGCGGGTGTAGTAAATGCTACTTATCCAGCTGGTGTAAGAGGTTCTTCGGCTGTTACTTCAATTGCTGCATCTGAGTTAAATACTTGGTTTACTACTAACAATAATACGTATACTCTAGGTGCGGGTATTTTGACTGCTCCTTATAATACAGCTAATTACAACGATTACAATGCTAACGGTACAACGATTGATTACAGACCAGGTACATTAGCTTCTACTGGAGCTGATTTTAGTGATGCATCAATTGCAGCTTTCTTGCCACAAGTAGGTACTGGAACACTTCCAGTCGTTGCTAACTTAACTTATTGTCAAGGGGCTACAGGCATTTCGCCTTTAACAGCTACACTTACATCTTTTGCGGGTGATTTGGAAACAGCTCCATTTACGGGAGTTTCTTTAAGATGGTATACAACACTTACAACACCAGTATTTACTACTACTGCTCCTATTCCTAGTACAGCATTAGCTGGTACTAGAATATATTATGTTGCTCAAGTTAACTCGGCAAATTTTGCAAGTACAAGAGTTCCATTATCAGTAACAATTAATGGTAGACCAGGTGGTGTAGGTGCTATAAAAGGTACTGATGCTCTTACTGCTGCAGTTACTGCTGTTGGTTCGTCAATAGGTACTTCAACTTCATTTACTTATTCAGTTTATCCTCCAACACTTACTGCTACTACACCGATCACTGATATTACTGGCTATTTATGGACTGTACCAAATGGTGTAAATATCGTTTCTGGTCAAGGTTCAAACACACTTGTTGTTAATTATCTTAACGTTCCTGCTGGTGCTGGTAATGTAGGTACTATATCTGCTCAAGGTTTAAATGTGGGTGCTTGTCCAAGTATTGCTACTAATTTATTAATTACAAAAGCTTTAGCTCCAGCTCCTACTTTGAAAATGTATAACAGAGCTTCTACTACACCAACTACTGCTCTTACTTCATTTGGTCAATTTGCAGGTACTGTAACTCCGATTCATTTAGTATCTTCTGCAGTTACTACTGCTACAGGATACAGATGGGAATTACCATCAGTTGTAACTCCAGTATTTGGTGGTGTTGTTCCAGTAACTACTACTGCATCTTTTACTGCAGAGCCATTTTTATCACCTTCTTTACCTTCCTTAACAGGCGATACTACTATACCAAGGGGTATTGCTGCTAGTAGTAAATTTTGGACTGTTACTTACAACACCTATACTGGTGTTAATGTAAATGGTGTAGCTACAAACATTGTTACATCTACTGCGGTTCAAAGAATTGCTGGTGCTTCTGCAGCTCCTACACTTTATACTTTTGCTATAACTTCAGGTTCGACAGCAGCTGTTAATGATCAGTTTACTTACAACGGGACAACATATGCTGTTAGAACAGCATTACTTGCTACATCTTCATCTTTGGTTTGTACTTTTGTATCAGGAACTGCCGCTCCTTCTTCAAGCGTTGCTGTACCTGGTGGACAATTGACTAAAGTATCAGATTCATCTACTATTAATTTTACCATTATTGCACGTACATCTGCAACAACTGGTTATTTAGCATCATCTGCTCCTTATGTACAATACGGCACAGTAATTACTTCTAATTTACCTTCTATCATCGTTAACTTTGCTGGTGCAACTGCCAATACTGTAAACGAATTGTACTTAGGGGTTAAATCTTTGAATGGTGTGGGTGCTTCTGTAACGAACAACAATACTCTTGCAAACGCTACTGCTATTGCTAACGATGTTCCAGGTATAAACTACAAGTTGTATACTGAGGTAGTAACTCCAGCAATTCCTACAAATGTTGCTTCTCCTGCTAATGGAGGGATTAATGCAACTTCAACTTATATTGCTGCAACTCCAGCTACTACACCAAGTACTGCTAGATTGTTGAAAGTGGTTTCACTTCGTCCTTTAGCTCCAACTTCAATTAGATCATTGAATGGTAGTGTTTCAGTAACTACTATTAGTACTTATGTTGGAACAACAAGTGTTTTAACTTTAGTTGCTGCTCCAGTGGCTAACGCTTCATCTTACATTTGGAATCTTCCTGCAGGTGTTACTCAATTGACTGGTGGTACTACAAATTCCATTACAGTAAATTATGAAGGTGTTGCTCCAGGAACGCTTTCATTAGTAATTGGTGTAAGAGCAAATAACAACATTGGTTCATCAACACTTGAAAGAACATTAACATTAACTGCTGCAGTTGCAACTGTTCCAGCTTCAATTAGATCATTGAAAGGAACAGTAAGTACTACTAATATTAGTACTTTTATCGGAACTAGTACTCCTTTAACACTAACCACTGCGGTAGTTCTTAATGCT
>JAYVIN010000090.1:0-25844 GCA_043770135.1 Flavobacterium sp.
ATGCAAGTATATGCTCCTATGGCAGGTGCTGCAATTGGAGAATATTTCAGAGATTCTGGTCGTCCAGCTTTGATTGTTTATGATGATTTATCTAAACAAGCTGTGGCGTATCGTGAGGTTTCTCTTTTGTTGAGAAGACCACCAGGACGTGAAGCTTATCCTGGAGACGTTTTCTACTTACACTCTCGTTTATTAGAAAGAGCTTGTAAAGTAATTGCTGATGATGATATTGCCAAAAATATGAACGACTTGCCAGATACTTTAAAAGGTATTGTTAAAGGTGGAGGTTCATTAACTGCTTTGCCAATTATCGAAACACAAGCTGGTGACGTTTCTGCATACATTCCAACTAACGTAATTTCGATCACTGATGGTCAGATTTTCTTGGATGGAGATTTGTTTAATTCAGGGGTTCGTCCAGCAATCAACGTAGGTATTTCGGTATCACGTGTTGGAGGTAATGCTCAGATTAAATCAATGAAAAAAGTAGCAGGTACTTTAAAACTTGACCAAGCACAATATCGTGAATTAGAAGCGTTTGCAAAATTTGGTTCTGATTTGGATGCTGTTACTTTAAACGTAATTGAAAAAGGAAAACGAAACGTAGAGATTTTGAAACAAAATCTAAACGACCCTTATACTGTTGAAAACCAAACTGCGATTATCTATGCAGGTTCTAAAAACTTGTTGCGTAATGTTCCTGTGAATAAAGTAAAAGAATTCGAAAAAGATTATTTGGACTACTTGAACAACAAAAACAGAGCTACTCTTGATGCGTTGAAAGCAGGAAAACTGACTGACGAAATCACAGATGTACTTGAAGCAGCAGCTAAAGAAATTTCAGCGAAATATAATTAAGACTGAAGTCAGAAGTTGGAAGTAGGAAGTTAGACTCCTGCTTCCAACTTCCAACTTCCAACTCCTAACTTACCAAAAATGGCGAATTTAAAGGAAATCCGTAATAGAATTACTTCCGTTTCATCGACGATGCAGATTACTGCTGCGATGAAAATGGTTTCTGCAGCAAAGCTAAAAAAAGCACAAGATGCCATTACAGCTATGCGACCTTATGCCGAAAAATTAACGGAATTATTGCAAAATCTTTCGGCAACTCTTGATGGAGATGTTGGAGGTGAGTTTACAAAACAACGCGAGATTAAGAAAGTATTAGTGGTTGCCATCACTTCGAACAGAGGTTTGTGTGGTGCTTTTAATACCAATGTAATCAAAGAAGTGAAAAATCGTGCTGATTTTTACGCAGGCAAACAAGTAGATGTTTTTGCCATTGGTAAAAAAGGAAACGACATTTTGACCAAAACACTTAAAGTTGTTGATAATCAAAGTCAGGTTTTTGATGCTTTGACTTTTGACAATGTTACCGTAATAGCCGAAACATTGACTCAAAAATTCGTTTCTGGAGAGTATGACAAAATCGAATTGGTGTACAACCAATTTAAAAATGCGGCGACTCAAATCGTTCAAGTAGAACAATTTTTGCCATTAGCTGCAATAAAATCGGATACCCCAGCTTCAACTGGAGATTATATTTTTGAACCATCCAAAGAAGAAATCGTGTTGACCTTGATTCCAAAATCATTAAAAACACAATTGTATAAAGGAGTTAGAGATTCATTCGCCTCAGAACACGGAGCGCGTATGACTGCCATGCATAAAGCAACAGACAACGCAACCGAATTGAGAGATCAATTGAAATTAACTTACAACAAAGCCCGTCAGGCTGCGATTACTAACGAAATCCTAGAGATTGTTGGTGGAGCTGAGGCTTTGAAAGGATAGAATTTTATTAGATAATATAGTAATAGTCCTGCATTTGCGGGACTTTTTTTTGCCTTAAAAAGAAAACAAAAAAGGACGATTAGGGGTTCAATTATGAGCCGAAAACAAAAGAATTAGTTATTTTTGTTTTTAACAATAAAAAGTTACCATTGGGATTATATAAAAATCTTTTCAAACAAACTGCCATATACGGACTAGCAACGGTTTTGCCCCGTATGTTGAGTTTTTTATTGGTTCGTTTATATACTGGAATATTACCTACTGCCGAATACGGAGAGGTTTCAATAGTCCTGTCCTGGATGGTGTTTTTTAATGTGATTTTGTCTTACGGAATGGAAACTGCGTTTTTCCGCTTTTATAATTCTGAAAATGACAAACAAAACGTTGTAGCGACAACTACTATTACCATATTCTGGTCAACAATATTCTTTCTTTTCGGAGCTTTAATTTTTAGAAACTCATTAGCTTCTTGGGCAAATGTTGATGTGCAATACATCACTTACTCGATTTGGATTTTAGCTTTGGACGCTTTGGTTATTGTGCCTTTTTCTAAATTGAGAGCTAACCAACGCCCAGTAATGTACGCCGTTATCAAAATAGGAAACGTAATGGTAAACTTATTTCTCAACATTTTCTTCTTATTGTATTTGCCAAAATTAGCCGATGAGAATCCAAATTCCTTTATTGGCAATTTATACATTGAGCACTTCGAAATAGGCTACATTTTTGTTGCTAATTTACTAGCAAGTTTATTAACCTTTGTAGTACTGTCGCCAAATTATCTTTTCTTAAACAGAAAATTTGATGTAGTACTTTGGAAAAAAATGATGCGCTACGGACTCCCAATTCTAGTGGCAGGAATTGCATTTGCGATTAATGAACATTTTGATAAAATAGTATTGGGTTATTTATTGCCTGAAAATATCGCTAAATCTGAAGTGGGAGCCTATTCTGCTTGTTATAAATTAGGTTTGTTTATGGTATTGTTCGCTACTGCATTTAGATTAGGAATTGAACCTTTCTTTTTTAGTCATTCGGGCGACGAAAACGCTTCTCAAACCTATGCAGTCATTACCAAATATTTTGTTATTATGGGATCATTAATCCTTCTTGGGGTTATTGTTTTTGCCGATATTTTAAAGTTCTTATTACTGGATAACAAATCGTACTGGGAAGCTATGAAAGTGGTGCCACTGATTATTCTAGCCAATTTTTTCCTAGGAATTTACAACAATCTTTCGGTTTGGTACAAACTCACGGATAAGACCAAAATTGGGGCTTACATTTCCATTGTAGGCGCAATATTAACTTTAGGGTTAAATTATTTATTAATTCCAAAATACAGTTATTACGGGTCTGCAATTGCTACCATTGTAGCTTATGGCAGTATGATGGTTATTTCGTACGTGCTCGGAAACAAATATTACCCGATCCCTTATGATATGAATAAAATAGGAGGATATTTAGGATTATCAATTTTGTTTTCTATAATTTCATTCTATGGTTTCCGTGAAAATTACTTTGTGGGGATCCCATTGCTCATTGGGTTTATTTATTATATTTATCACAATGAGAAAGATATTATTTTAAGCATTTTAAAACGAAATAAATAAAAATTCATACAGACAATTAGTAGGTATAATTTGCGAATTGTCCCGACGTTCCATCAAAAAAATAAAATGAAAATAAACATCATCAACAAATCGCAACACGATTTGCCTAATTACGAAACCATAGCTTCCGCAGGAATGGATTTACGAGCGAATTTAACAGCATCAATAACCTTAAATCCATTAGAAAGAGCCATCGTAAAAACCGGACTTTTTATAGAATTACCAATAGGTTACGAAGCGCAAGTACGCCCTAGAAGCGGCTTGGCAGCAAAGAAGGGGATTACAGTGCTCAATTCGCCAGGAACAGTTGATGCCGATTATCGTGGAGAAATTGGGGTGATTTTAGTCAATTTGTCCAATGAAGCATTCGTTATTGAAAACGGCGAACGCATTGCCCAGCTCATCATCGCCCAACACGAAAGAGCCGACTGGATTGAAGTTTCCGAATTATCCGAAACATCTCGAGGAGAAGGCGGTTTTGGAAGTACGGGAGTGAAGTAAGTATTCAGTTTTCAGATTTTTAGTGTTGAGTTGCAGTATTTAAAAAAACGAAAATATTTTAATAAGTACAAGAAACAAATCCGTGAAAATATTTTTAATCCGTTAAATCTGTGGCTAAAAATAACATAGCAACTTTGCGGTAAAAAATATAAATTAATAAGAGGATGAGATTGCTTCGTTCCTCGCAATGACAGTTAACATGAAAATAATAGTACCCATGGCTGGACGGGGATCCAGATTAAGACCACACACGCTAACGATTCCAAAACCCTTAATTCCTGTTGCGGGAAAACCTATAGTACACCGATTAGTCGCGGATATCGCTGGAGTTTTGAATCAAGATATCGAAGAAATTGCCTTTATCATTCACGAAAGTTTTGGAAAAAAAGTAGAAGAAGATTTAATCGCCATTGCCAAAAAATTAGGTTCAAAAGGCACTATCTATTACCAAAACGAAGCGCTAGGAACGGGTCACGCCATTATGTGTGCCAAAGATTCGCTGAGCGGACCAGCCGTAATTGCCTATGCCGACACCTTGATTCGTGCCGATTTCGATTTAGATCAAACTGCCGATAGCGTGATTTGGGTTAAAAAAGTGGATCAACCCGAAGCTTTTGGCGTGGTCAATTTAAATGATGCCAATGAAATAATCGAATTAGTTGAAAAACCGAAAGAATATGTTTCAGATCTTGCTGTTATTGGTATATATTATTTCAAGGATGTTGCCGTTTTGAAAAATGAATTACAACTGGTGTTGGATAATAATATCATTCATGGTGGAGAATATCAAATTAATGACGGAATCAAGCAAATGATGGCCAAAGGCATGAAATTTGTACCCGGTGAAGTTGCTGAATGGATGGACTGTGGCAACAAAGATGTTACGGTTGAAACCAATTCGAGAATGCTCGGGTTTTTACATAGTGATGGGGAAGATTTAGTAGCAAATAATGTAAAATTAGAAAACTCAACTATTATTCCGCCATGTTATATCGCCGAAGATGTGATTTTGATTAATGCAACGGTTGGGCCGAATGTATCTTTAGGAAAAGGGTGCCACGTTATCAATAGCACAATAAAAAACAGCTTAGTTCAAACGCATTCTCATATAAAAAATGCGAATCTTGATAATGCTATGATAGGAAATCATGCTAGTTTTGACGGGAATTTTAACAGTATTAGTATTGGTGATTATTCGGTTTTGGAGTGATTTTAATTGTAAAGTTTCACAACAATGTTGATGACATTTCTTGCGCTTCAGGGTTTTCATTGAAGGCCTTACAAGTCCGAGAGATCCGGTCAAGTCCATTGATATGAATTCGTTGAATATTGGGGTGATTTTTTATATTTTGTAGTTAAATCAACAACCCTATATTTTCTTTCTCATCCTAGCTACAGGAATATCGAGTTGTTCTCTGTATTTGGCGATTGTTCTACGAGCAATAGGATAGCCTTTTTCTAAAAGAATTTCAGCCAATTGATCGTCGGGTAATGGTTTGTGTTTGTCCTCTTCTTCAATTACATTTTGAAGAATTTTTTTGATTTCGAGCGTAGAAACTTCTTCGCCTTGGTCGTTTTTCATCGCTTCCGAGAAGAATTCTTTGATGAGTTTGGTTCCGTAAGGCGTTTCTACATATTTGCTATTCGCCACACGTGAAATGGTCGAAATATCAAGTCCCACCATATCGGCAATGTCTTTTAGAATCATTGGCTTTAGCTTGGTTTCGTCACCGTCAAGAAAAAACTCTTGTTGGTAATGCATGATGGCATTCATGGTCACAAAAAGTGTTTCCTGGCGTTGCTTTATAGCGTCGATAAACCATTTGGCAGAATCTAATTTTTGTTTGATAAACTGAACCGCATCTTTTTGAGCATTCGATTTGTCGCGTGAACTTTTATAGGTTTGCATCATTTCCTGATAATCTTTAGAAACGTGTAACGAAGGAGCATTGCGTCCGTTTAGAGTCAAAATCAATTCGTCTTCCTCGATTCGAATAGCAAAATCAGGGACAACGTGTTCGGTTATTTTGTTACTTCCAGTGAAAGAACCACCTGGTTTTGGGTTTAGTTTTTCTATTTCGTGAATGGCTGTTTTGAGTTGCTCATTCGATACGGAATATTTCTGCAATAGTTTGTCGTAATGTTTTTTGGTAAAAGCATCAAACTGGTTTTCGAGGATATCGATTGCCAAAGCCACATATTCTGTTGGGGTTTTGTGTTTGAGTTGCAACAACAAACATTCCTGTAAATCACGTGCACCAACACCCGAGGGTTCTAGCTCGTGAATAATGTGTAGCATTCTCTCGACCATCTTTTCGTCGGTGTATAATCCTTGGGTAAACGCCATATCGTCAACCATATCAGGAATACTTCGGCGGATGTAACCCATATCGTCAATGCTTCCTACAAGGAATTCGGCAATTTCTCGCTCATCATCATCGAGTATAAAAGTGTTTAATTGGTTAATTAAATCTTGATGAAAACTGATTGGGGCAACCAATGGCGATTCACGTTCTTCATCGTCATCACTGTAATTATTGGCTTGAGTTTTATAGTCTGGCGTTTCGTCGCTGCTTAAATATTCGTCAATGTTTATATCGCTGGTATCTTCGCTTTCATTATCGTCATAATCATCGAATTCATCATTGGCGTCATCGTTATTGAATTCGTCATCATAAATTTCTTCTTCATCAGTTCCTGTTTCCAAAGCTGGATTTTCATTCATTTCTTCCAATAAACGTTGTTCGAATGCTTGTGTAGGCAATTGAATCAACTTCATCAACTGGATTTGTTGAGGAGATAATTTTTGGGATAGTTTTAGATTTAGAAATTGTTTAAGCATTTTTTATTTGTTTAAAGGTTTAAGAGTTTAAAAGTTTAAGGCTGTTTTGTTTGAAACAACTTTAAACAATTTTAAACAACATTAAACTTTTTTAAAATTCAGCATTTTGTGGCGTTCTCGGAAAAGGAATTACATCGCGTATATTCGACATTCCCGTTACAAAAAGCACCAATCTTTCGAAACCCAATCCAAAACCAGAGTGAACGGCACTGCCAAATCTTCGAGTGTCCAAATACCACCACAATTCTTCTTGATCAATTCCTATAGCTTTCATTTTTTCGACCAAAACCTCAAATCGTTCTTCTCTTTGTGAGCCACCCACAATTTCACCGATTCCGGGAAAAAGGATATCCATCGCACGAACGGTTTTGCCATCTTCATTCAAGCGCATATAAAATGCTTTGATATTCGCAGGATAATCAAATAAGATTACAGGACATTTAAAATGTTTTTCTACTAAATAACGCTCGTGTTCAGATTGTAAATCCACGCCCCATTCGTTGATGATGTATTGAAATTTTTTCTTTTTGTTGGGCGTACAATCTCTCAAAATAGTGATTGCTTCGGTGTATGAAATGCGTTTGAAGTTGTTTTCCAAAACAAAGTTTAGTTTTTCTAACAATCCCATTTCGCTTCTTTCGGCTTGTGGTTTTGATTTTTCTTCTTCTAATAAACGTCCTTCCAAGAATTTCAAATCGTCAACACATTTATCGATGGTATATTTAATAACGTACTGGATAAAATCTTCGGCCAAATCCATATTATCATTCAAATCATTGAAAGCCACTTCGGGTTCAATCATCCAAAATTCTGCCAAATGGCGAGAAGTATTCGAGTTTTCGGCTCTAAAAGTGGGTCCAAAAGTATAAATCTGACCCAAAGCCATCGCAAAGGTTTCTCCTTCTAACTGTCCGGAAACTGTTAGGTTGGTATGTTTTCCAAAAAAATCTTTTTTGTAATCGATGATGCCTTCTTCGTTTTTAGGCAAATTTTCTAATTGTAATGAAGTTACCTGAAACATTTCGCCAGCACCTTCGGCATCCGCACCTGTTATGATTGGCGTGTTCACATACACAAACCCTTTTTGTTGAAAATAGCTGTGAACCGCAAAAGACAAAACCGAACGCACTCGCATAATTGCTCCAAAAGCATTGGTTCGAACTCTTAAATGGGCATTTTCACGTAAGAATTCCAAAGAATGTTTTTTGGGTTGCATTGGAAATTTCTCCGCATCCGAATCGCCAAGGATTTCTAATTTCTGAACCTGAATTTCATATTTTTGACCTGCGCCTTGGCTTTCGACCAAGTTTCCAGTTACCGAAATGGCAGCTCCAGTAGTGATTCTTTTTAAAGTTTCTTCAGGTGTGTTTTCAAAATCGACTACACATTGAATATTGTTGATGGTCGAACCGTCATTTAGAGCTATAAACTGATTGTTTCTAAAAGTCCTTACCCAACCTTTGACGTTGATATTCTGAAGCGCTTTTGAACTGCTTAGTAAGTCTATAACTCTGGTGTGTTTCATCTTTATTTTAGATTTTCGAAATCGAATCACAAATATAAATAATTATTCGATTTTAGACTCTACAACATCCTCATCTTTGGCTCTCTTTTTTTCGAAAGTTAAAACCAAGGCTGGTAAAACCAATAAGTTAGCAAACATAGCAAATAATAAAGTGCAGGAAATTAACCCACCAAGCGCAATCGTACCACTAAAACTAGAAAGGGTAAAAATGGCAAAACCAAAAACTAAAACTATCGAAGTATAAAAAGTACTTATCCCTGTTTCTCGTAGTGCACTGAAAACCGATTTTTTTATTTTTCCGTTATTTTCAATAAGGTCGTGGCGGTATTTTGCCATAAATTGGATGGCATTATCTACCGAAATTCCGAAAGCGATGCTGAATACTAAAATAGTAGATGGTTTTAATGGAATGCCAAAATAGCCCATCAATCCTGAGGTAATGCAAAGCGGAAGGATGTTTGTAATAACCGAAACCAAAATCATTTTTACAGAACGAAACATATAAGCCATTAATCCTGCAATGACCAAAATAGCAAAAATAAGAGACTCGATAAGGTTATCTATCAGATAAGAAGTTCCTTTCTGGAAAACTAATGCTTTGCCGGTTAAGGTCACTTCATAACGTTCTTTTGGAAAAACGGCGTCTATTTTTTTCTGTAATTTTTCTTCAACAACAGCCATTTCTTTTGTGCCAATGTCTTTCATAAAAGTGGTGATTCGCGCATATTGACCCGTTGAATCGACATAACTTTTCATCAAGTTTTCTTTGGTATTTTTGGAAGCATTTTTGGCATACGAAAGGATAAAAGCTTGTTCTTGAGAAGTAGGCAATTCATAATATTCTGGATTTCCGTTGTAGTAGGCTTGCTTGGAATATTTAACCAAATTAACGATAGAAACAGGTTTCGACAGTTCTGGAATTTCAGAAATGGTTTCTTGCAATTCGTCCATTCTTCTTAGTGTTGAAAGTTTCATAACACCCTTTTTTTGTTTGGTGTTAATCATAATTTCCATAGGCATAACCCCATTAAATTCTTTTTCGTAGAATAAAATATCTTTGAAAAACGAAGCGCTTTTGGGCATTTCGCCAATCAAACTTCCTGAAACTTTCATTTGTGAAACACCGACGACACTAAAAATTATGAGTATACCATAAATCAAATAAATAAATCTCCGTTTGTTTCTAACGGCAAATTCAACCCAATCTAAAACGGCTGCTAGGTAATTTCTACTTAAATGATACAGGTGTTTTTCTTTTGGAATTGCCATATAACTGGATACGATTGGGACCAGCAATAAGGTTAAAAAATAAACCGTCATCACGTTTATCGAAGTAACCAATCCGAATTCGAATAGTAAGTCGTTGCCAGTAATCATAAAAGTAGCAAAACCAACGGCTGTTGTTAGGTTGGTCATTAATGTAGAGACACCAATTTTAGAAATAACGCGCTGAAGGGCTTTTGCCTGATTGTTGTGTAGTTTAATTTCCTGCTGGTATTTATTGATTAGAAAAATACAGTTAGTAATACCAATTACAATAATCAAAGGCGGAATAATGGCGGTAAGAATGGTTATTTTATAATGAAACAAACCCAATGTTCCGAACGACCAAACTACACTTAAAACTAAGATAAATATTGAAATTATGGTAGCAAGCGCCGAACGGAAAAACAAGAAGAAAATAAATGAGGTAATGAAAAGTGCGGCTCCAATAAAGAGTCCGATTTCGCCTTTCATGTTTTCGGCATTAATCGTTCGGATATAGGGCATGCCCGAAACACGAAGATCGATACCAGTTGTTTTTTCGAATTTTTCGATTTTTGGAACAAGATTGTCGACTACAAATGTTTTTCTTGCTGCAGTATTAACGATGTTTTTATTCAAATATACCGCAGAACGAATACTTCCGGATTGTTTATTAAAAAGCAATCCTTCGTAAAAAGGCAAATTATTAAAGAGTTCGTCTTTTATTTTTTCTAAGTAAGAAGCATCGATAGTTTTGCTTTGATCAATAAGTGAAACCAATTTAAATTTTTCGGCAATAGTGTCTTTTTGTAATTTTTTTAAATCGTTTAAAGAAACCACAAGATCAACTTCTCTGGATTTTTTCAAACCAGTCATTAGTTCATTCCAGGCAGCATAAGCCTTTGGAGTAAAAAATGTTTTGTCGTTGAAACCAATAACGATTAGGTTTCCTTCTTCGCCAAATTTGTTTAAAAAGTCTTGATATTGTGCGTTTACAATATGTTTTTTAGGAAGTAAATTGGCTTCTGTAAAAGTCATCCCTAAATTTTTCCATTGAAAACCTAGAAAAATTGTTAGCAAAAGTATCCCTACAAGTATTGTGATTCTATTTTTGAGTATTACTCGGGCAATCCATTCCCAAAATCCTACTTTAAATGCTTTTTTCATATAAAAATTAAAAATCGTTGCAAAGGTAAATAAATCGAGCCATATTTTACTAACAGTTCTATTCAAATTAAGTCGATAAAGTTTCAATATTAAATTTTAATTAGTGTTTTTTTGGATGTAATAATTTATACATTTGAATTTCTCATCTTTGTGATGAAATAACAGAAAAAGCAGTACCAAAATCAATGAAAAATCATAAAAACACCATATTTTATTTTGTAGTTACTGGCGGTTTTACAGCTTTGATATACTGGATTATTGGTTTAGGAAAAGCGTTAGAAACCGATAAAAAAAGCATTCGTACTTTGGTTCAAAATGGGCATTGGAATGATTTTATAGCCTCTTTAACTTCCAATTTACATCATCCACTTGCCATACTTTTGGCACAAATTATTACCATAATTATTGTGGCTCGATTTATTGGTTGGATTTTTAGAAAAATAGGACAGCCCTCTGTAATAGGCGAAATTATTGCGGGAATTGTTTTAGGACCTTCCTTATTAGGGTTGTATTTTCCTGAATTCTCGCTGGCATTGTTTCCTGTTGAGTCCTTAGGAAATTTGCAGTTTTTAAGTCAAATAGGTCTGATTCTTTTTATGTTTATTGTAGGTATCGAACTGGATTTGAAGGTGTTGCAAAATCGCGCCAAAGAAGCCATTGTAATTAGTCATGCTAGTATTGTAATTCCGTTTGCATTGGGAATTGGTTTGGCGTATTTTGTATATTATAAATTTGCTCCAGCAGGCGTTGCTTTTTTGCCTTTTGCTTTGTTTATGGGAATTGCAATGAGCATCACTGCATTCCCGGTTTTGGCACGAATAGTTCAGGAACGAGGGATTCACAAAACCAGATTGGGAGCTATTGTAATTACTTGTGCTGCTGCCGATGATATTACAGCTTGGTGTTTGCTTGCAGCCGTAATTGCCATTGTAAAAGCGGGTAGTTTTGTAAGTTCCTTTTATATTATTGGATTAGCGATTGTATATGTTTTAGTCATGCTTTTTGTGATAAAGCCGTTTCTAAAAAAAATTGGGGAATTATACGGAACCAAAGATAATTTGAGTAAACCAGTTGTTGCTATCTTTTTTCTAACTCTAATTATTTCCTCTTATTGTACCGAAATTATTGGAATTCATGCTCTTTTTGGTGCTTTTATGACTGGGGTTATTATGCCTGATATTACTAAATTCAGAAATCACTTTATCGAAAAGGTAGAAGACGTCTCGGTGATCTTATTGCTGCCGTTGTTTTTTGTTTACACCGGTTTGCGAACAGAAATAGGACTGATTAATGATCCCTATTTATGGAAAATTACAGGTTTTATAATTATCGTAGCAGTAATCGGTAAGTTTTTTGGAAGTGCTTTAGCAGCCAAATTTGTTGGACAAAGTTGGCGAGATAGTCTTACCATTGGCGCTTTGATGAATACGCGAGGATTAATGGAACTGGTCGTCTTGAACATTGGTTTGGACTTAAAAGTATTAACTCCCGAAGTTTTTACTATGATGGTTATTATGGCATTGGTCACTACATTTATGACTGGGCCAACGCTTAATTTTATAAATTATATTTTCAAAACAAGCGACGTAATTGTGTCTGACGAATTGACTAATAGCAATCAGTATCGGATATTAATGTCTTTTGGAAACAACGAAAAAGGAAAATCGCTATTGCGATTAGCCAACAGTTTTGTTAAAAAACAAAAAGAATCTTCAACAATTACAGCCATGCATTTGACTTTAAGTGACGAAATGCATTCGTATAATTTAGAAGAATACGAAAGAGACCAATTTTTGCCTATTATCGAAGAATCCAAATTATTGAAACAAGAAATTAACACCTTATTTCAGGCTACTTTAGATATCGAAACGAATATAACCGATATTGCAAATAGTGGAGAATATGATTTGCTTTTGGTAGGTCTTGGTAAATCTATTTTTGATGGAACCTTACTCGGAAAAGTGCTCGGATTTACCACCAGAATTATAAATCCCGACCGATTGATAGACAAGTTTACTGGGAAAGAAGGCTTATTCGAAAACTCGCATTTTGATGAAAGAACGAGACAAATTATTACCAAAACCAAAATGCCTCTGGGGATTTTGGTTGACAAGGAAATGCAACAAGTAAACCAAGTTTTTATTCCTATTTTTACTCCGGAAGATACATTTTTGCTAGATTATGCCCAGAAATTAATCTTTAACAACAATTCTAACATTGTGATTTTGGATGTAAATGGTCATGTAAATACTAATTTTATTTTGCAAAGTGCTATTAATTCTTTGCAAGACAAATATCAAAATAATACTAGTTTAATCGAAGATAAAATCATTAAAAAAGAATTTTTGGCGGTACAGGACTTAATGATAATAAGTATCGAAAGTTGGAAAGTATTAGTCGATTCTAGAAGTATTTGGTTGAGCAAAGTACCTTCGGTTTTAATTATGAAACACTAACTATAAACCTAAGTTCAGCGTGTAACTCAATTTTACAGCTAAATTATCTTCAAATTTACTCATTTGATTTGGACCATAACGGTAAAATGCTGTAAAACCAAGTCCTTTATAAATTTGGTTGAGTTCAATTCCGGATTCAAAAAAACCTTTGTTTAGCGTTTTGTAATTTATTCCAATATGTTGCTCAGGATTTTCTAAATTTCCCCATACCATTCTGGAAACGAGTACCAAAGAAGGTCTTATTTTTTTGAATAATTCCACCCGATTAAACCCATGTTTCAACTGGAATGAAGCATATTTGCTGGAAAAAAATTCATTAAAAAACATCGTTTCAAAACTGTTTCTACCAGCAAAAGTAATCCTTTGAAGAATAGTTTCTTTGGTAATATTATTTGGGGAGTTGTTGTACAAATGGGTGAGTGGCACATCGCCAAAAGCATAACCAGCTTGAAAAAGTAGGTTTGTTTTTTGACCATTTAGGTGTTTTATTTGATACTCCGTTTTGAAATCTATTTTGGCAAATTCGAAGTCATTGTCTAAAATTTTGGGCAAAGATTGGGTAAACTGAAAAGTGAATTTTGGATACCTTTTTTCTATTTCGATTCTTCCAGTAGGGGTTTGCATATAATCACTAAAAGGATTCCATTGCAACGAAACCATAGCTGTTGTCATCGTATAAAAATTATACAATTTACCGTTGACGTTGTATATGTAATTAAATTTTGGCGTAGCAACTGCGCGCGAAATCTGCCAAATACTTTCGGTTTTTGGAATAATAAGAGTTTCTATAAACCCTCTCCAGCTTACATAATTATAAAAAGTGCTAATATTTATGGGTCTTGGATCATAAATTTTGAAAACATTTTTGTCAATGGTAAATGTGGTACTGGCAATTTCTCGAACATCATCCGTATACGATGCGCCAATCCAGGTGTTAGAGAAATTCCCTATTCGGGTTGCCATTCCAAGATGGTATTTAAAATTGCCGTCTTTTGTGCCATAAGCAGCATAGCCTTCAATTCTGAATTTTTTAGAAAAATGGTCATTTGTAATTCCGCCCATACCCAACCTAAAGCCTTCGTAATTGTTGTAGCTTATTATTTTGCGTAAATTCAAGTCGAAAATACCGATTGGCAAAAATCCATTAATTATTTTTCGTCCAAAACGTAATTTATTTTCAAATCGTTTCTTTGCGGCAATACTGTCAAGATACAAGTATGTTTTTTGACTTCGAATGTCTAGACTGTCCATTCGATTCGAAATCCAAAATTGTTCCGATTTGTTTACAGCATCATCTTTTATTTCGATAGCAATTGCAGCTTTTTTTATTGGTATGGTATTGTTAAATTGAATATCAAAATTACTGGTTTTAGAAAGTAAATAGGTGTAATCCGAAGCCTGGCCTTTTAGCGAAGTTGTAGCCTCATCGTCCTCGGAATTAAATGATATTGTTTCGCCCAAAAATTTAATGTCGTCTTTGTTTTTTCCTTTTTTAATTTTAAAAATTTTCTGCTTTGGAAACCAAAGGTCTTCATTGGAACTATATTCAAAATCATCGATTGCACTTATATCAAGTACGCCTTTGATGCGCATTACCGCTTTGGCGATAGCATAGTTTTTTTGGTCAATATAAAGCACTCCTTCCAGTCCAGATGCCTTGCTTTTCTTTTTGTTTTTAAAATAAAGCATATAGGTGTTTCGCCCATTGACAGCTATAGAATCGAGCAGTTTGTAATTGTAATCTTGTAGGGCAGAATTCGAAATTGGGCTGTTGTATTTGGTTTCAAATAGTTCGTAATGTGAATCATAAATCGAGAATGATTGAAGATTTATTCCAATTACTTCATAAATGGGTTGTTTGAAACCTGCCATTTTGGTTCCTAAAATGGTTTCTTTTAAATGGGTATTGCTATATTGAAAATGCGAAACTTTTTCGGTTTGAAATAAATGTTGTTTGCTGATTATTTTTTTGAATTGATAATTCGAGGAATCCAATTTTCGAAATACTTTCTCAAACTTTTTTTCAACAAATACCGAGTCTATTTGTCCTGAAATAGAATCCGAATTTGCCGTTACAATGAGTTTGTTGTAGGATTTAAACTCAAAACTACTCAGTTTTTTTTGCGGATTATTTTTGTCTTTATTGGTAATTGCTTTTTTGATGATTGCCAATGCTGGGTTTTCGCTAGAAACCAAAACTTCCTTTAATTCGTTTGTTTTTACCGAAAGTAGAACGGTGTAAAAGGACTTTCCATTTTCAATACGTACCGTAGATTTAGAATAACCAACATAAGAAAGCTCGAATGAGATTATTTCCCCTAGTGATAAAACACTAAATTTTCCATCTACATCCGAAATGGTATTTGCGCCATCGTTTGCAGTAATCGTTGCAAATGGCAAAGGTTGTTTCGTAAATGCGTCTGTAACAATTCCGTTCACCTGAAATTGTGCCTGAACCGATACTGTAAAAAGAAAGATTAATAAACAGAATTGCTTCATAAAAGAATTATAAAAAACGTCAAGAATATCATTATGATTGTACAAAAACAGATGTAAAAAATCCGCTTGAAAGCGGATTTGGTATTGTTTTCTTGAAAGTTATACTTTCATTATTTCGCCATCTTTCTGCACCAAAAGTTCATCAATTTTTTTGATAAAACTATTGGTTAAGTTTTGTACATCGTCTTCGGCATTTTTGCAAAGATCTTCGGAAGTGCCTTCTTTTTCTAGTTTTTTGATGTCGGTATTGGCATCTTTTCTCGAATTTCTAATTCCTACTTTGGCATCTTCCGCTTCCGCTTTGGCTTGTTTTGCCAGTTCACGTCTTCTTTCCTCGGTTAGTGGCGGAACGCTAATAATGATTAAATCCCCATTATTCATGGGGTTAAAACCGATATTGGCGATCATAATTGCTTTTTCGATAGTATGAAGCATGTTTTTTTCGAAAGGTTGCAAGGTAATCGTTCGAGCATCTGGAACGCTAATTTTTGCTATTTGCGAAAGCGGTGTTGCTGATCCGTAATAATCAACAAATACACTTCCTAGCATGGCGGGTGACGCTTTTCCAGCACGGATATTTAAGAATGCTTTTTCTAAATGCTCGATAGAACCCATCATAGATTCCTGGGCACTGTCTAATATAAATTCTATTTCTTCCATTTTTTGTAGATTTTAGGTTTTGGGCACCTTGTGTTTGAGAATCCCAAAATCAAGTGCTATATATTTACTAAAGTTCCAATAGTTTCGCCTTGGCAAATTTTCAATAAATTTCCTTCTTTGTTCATATCGAAAATTACGATAGGAAGTTTGTTCTCTTGACTCAATGTAAACGCAGTGGTATCCATAACATTCAATCCTTTTTTTAATACATCTTCAAACGAAATGTAGTTAAATTTGGTTGCGGTAGCATCTTTTTCAGGATCGGCAGTATATACTCCATCAACACGAGTTCCTTTCAAAATCACATCGGCATGAATTTCGACTCCTCTTAAAACAGCAGCAGTATCAGTAGTAAAATACGGGTTTCCCGTACCAGCGCCAAAAATTACAATCCTTCCTTTTTCAAGATGACGAACTGCTCTTCGTTTGATATAGGGCTCTGCAATCGCTTCTATTTTGAGTGCGGTTTGCAGGCGAGTCAGGATTCCAATATCTTCGAGTGCGCCTTGAAGTGCCATTCCGTTGATAACCGTAGCTAACATTCCCATATAATCGCCCTGAACGCGATCCATACCATTACTTGCTCCAGCAACACCTCTAAAAATGTTTCCTCCGCCTATTACAATAGCTATTTCTACTCCTTGATCATGAATTTTTTTGATTTCAACGGCGTATTCGGCTAGTCTAGCGGGATCAATACCATATTGTCTGTCGCCCATCAAAGCTTCGCCACTTAATTTTAGAAGAATCCTTTTGTATTTCATTTGTATAAATTTATTGCTAATGTTTTGCGTTGGCAAACTCAAGTCAATTGTTGTTGAGTGGTGCAAATATAAACATATTCTTTTTTTGAAAATAGTGGTTTTTACTATTTTTTAATTCGAAAAATTGAACAGGATTCCCTTATTTTTTTGAAGTAAATTTTCGAATCATCATACTCATTATTATTACCATATAAAATTGACCTGCAAGACCCAAAAGCGAAGTTACCATTTTGGCATTCTGACCAATAGGAAGAATATCACCAAAACCTATGCTTGTAGCGGTATTGGTGCAATAATATACAAGATCAACATAGAGGCTGGTGTGGTGTTCAAAATCAATATTTGTTAAAACAATTTTGTCATCAATCAGGAATAGAATCATAAAAATCCGAACGGAAATTTCGATTAATAATAAATAACCCACAATAGTTCCTGAAATCAATGCCATGTCTATTCGATGAGGAGAAAGCAGAAAAGAAAAGGTATAATATATAGTAATAATCAAAAAAATAGTAAAGGAAATTTCCCTTAAATATTCCAAAGAAATGAAATTGTTTAAATAGAAAAATCCGGTACTACAACAAAAAGAAAAAATTAAAATAAAGCCAAAAAGCGGTGTGATTTTTAATTTTCGATGAAAAAAACTATTTGTAGCAGTCAAATAAACAAGAATGACATTTGCAATTCGGAAATATTTTTCATAGAAGTTTAAATCATAAAAAAGCACGCTTCCATAAAGATGAAATAAAAGTGCTACTAATAAAATTTCGTAACAATATTTGTAAATAAATACCGAAAAAAGTCTTTTTTGCTTTTTTAAATCCATGTGGAGACTTATTTTTACTAGAAATTGATTTTCGTAAATGTAGTCATTTTTTGATTTTATAATTAATCAAATGCATTCAAATTGTATTCGGTTGCATTTGCGAATTATTTTTCATCTCCAATTTTTTCATCTAAACTGTCTTCAAACAAAGTAACATCTATGGCATTATTCACATGATAATCGCCAATTTTTGTTCTGCGTAAAGCAGTCAAATGCGCTCCTGAATGTAGTGCTTTTCCAAAATCAAAAGCCAAGGAACGAATATAAGTTCCTTTGCTACAAACCACTCTAAAATCGACTTCGGGAAGTGCAATTCGTGTAATTTCGAATTCGTGTATGCTTGTTTTTCGACTTTCAATTACTACCGTTTCTCCAGCACGAGCGTGCTCATATAGGCGAACACCGTCTTTTTTTATGGCGGAATAAATTGGGGGTTTTTGGTCGATTTCACCCAGAAATTGCTTCACCGTTTCGAGAATTAAAGCCTCGTTAATATGCGAGATTTCGAAATTTTGGTCGATTTCGGTTTCTAAATCATAGGATGGGGTAGTGGCTCCAATATAGAAAGTACCGGTATATTCTTTGGCTTGACCTTGAAGTTCGGAAATTCTTTTGGTAAATTTTCCAGTGCAAACCAATAACAATCCGGATGCTAAAGGATCTAAAGTACCAGCATGACCAATTTTGAATTTTTTGGGAAGTCCTACTTTGTTGATTAAAAGGTATTTCAACTTATTAACGGCTTGAAATGAAGTCCAGTGCAAGGGTTTGTCAATAAGCAAGACTTGTCCGTCTAAAAATTCTTCGGTAGTCATTAAATTACGGTCAAGGGATGAATAAAATAATGAATAATCAACAAAGCAATTCCTGCGATAATTCTATAATATCCAAAAAATTTGAAGCCGTGCTTGCTCAAAAAACCAATAAATGACTTTATAGCTATAAGCGCCACGACGAAGGCAATTATATTTCCAACAATCAAATAGTTGATTTGGTCGTGAGACAATACAAAACCATCTTTGTAATAATCATAACATTTTTTCACGGTCGCTCCAAGCATCGTGGGAACGGCCAAAAAGAAGGAGAATTCAGCTGCAGATGGGCGTGATAATTTTTGTGACATGCCACCCACAATACTCGCGCCACTTCTAGAAACCCCAGGAATCATGGCTAGGCATTGAAACAAACCAATTTTAAAAGCTTTGAGGTACGTAATTTCGGTATTTGTCGAATTGCCAAACCAGTCATCGACTTTCAATAATAAAATTCCACCAATTAAAAGTGAAACAGCTACCGTTATTGGATTTTCTAGCAATGAATCTATTTTGTCAGAAAATAACAATCCTAAAACAACAGCAGGAATAAATCCAACAAGTATTTTAACATAAAAATCAAAACTTTGAAAAAAACGTTTGAAGTATAAAACCACTACCGAAAGGATGGCTCCCAATTGAATTACGATGGTAAAAAGTTTGGTAAATTCGTCATGCTCTATTCCAAAAAAAGAAGAGGCAATAATCATGTGACCAGTTGAGGAAACAGGTAGAAACTCGGTTATTCCTTCAATTATAGCAAGAATTATAGCTTGAAAAGTATTCATTTTAAATTGCAGATTTAGTTAGCCAATTTGCTGACGATCGGGTTAGAGTTTTGATTTTAAATTTTCCGAAAATCTAAAAAATTATTTTTCATCCGCCAAATCAGAAGTTCCCCCTTTGGGGGTTAGGGGGCTTGGATTTTTCAAAATAGCATAAATGGTGATTCCAAAACCGATTAAAACGGTGGTTGGAGCCAAGCGAATTCTCCGGAAATTAAAAATTGCCTCACTAAATACTTTGGGGTCTTCGCTTCCGCCACCAGACATCAATATAAATCCAATAGCGATTACTGCAATTCCGACAAGTAGAATTTTATAATTGACTTTTTCAAAAAGAAATTCTTGTTTTTGTTCTTCGTTTTTCATTTTGTCTTTGCGAAGGAAGACTTGTCCGCCCTGGCGGAAGCAATCTCACTTCATCCTTATTATGAGGTTAATATAAATCGTCTGTTCTTAAATTCAAGAAGCGTTGGGTTGCAAAATAAGTGCTTAACCAAGTAATTAATATGCCAATGCCGAAAACGACCAATAATACTAAGCCTACGAGCAATTTGTCTTCAAGAATTCCTAGATTTGGAAAATTCGTTTCTAAATATACTAAAACTCCAATTAGAGCCAAAACAGCCAATCCAGCACCTATCATGCCTAATTTTACACTTCGCATTACAAAAGGTTTTCTGATAAATGATTTTGTAGCGCCTACCATTTGCATGGTTTTGATAATAAATCGATTCGAATGAATCGATAAACGCAAAGAACTATTAATTAATAAAACCGCAATAACGGTCAAGAAACCACTGATAATTAGTATCCACATACTCACTTTTTTGATGTTGTCGTTAACCAAATTTACCAATTGTTTGTCATAAACAATATCCGAAATCATGGTGTTTTTGCGCAAACTATTTTCGATTTTTACAATGCTGTCTTTCTCTACGTAATCCGCTTTGAGGTGAATATCATAAGAGTTTTGAAGCGGATTTTCCCCTAAAAAAGTCATAAAATCTTCGCCAATAATATCGGTATGTTGTTTTGCTGCGGCCTCTTTTGGTACAAATAAAGATGTTTTTGTGAAAGGCGCTTTTTCTAGTTCAGTACCAAATGCTTTTACAATACTGTCATTGGCGTCATTTTTAAAAAAAACGGTCATGGCAATATTTTCCTTAAAATCATCGGCCAGCTTTTGAGAATTTATAATAAAAAAACCTAAAATACCCAAAAGAAATAAAACCAAGAAAACACTTAGTACTACTGAAAAATAAGAGGAAATTAACCTGCGTTTTTGAAATTTATCAAAGGAAGAACTCATAGTTTATTGAAATTATGGGGTAAAAATAATAAAGAATTTCTTTATTTAAAGTTAATAACGTCCAAAGTTTTGACTTTCGTACAATAAACGTAAATTTGCTCCTAAATTTTTTTATAACCTATTTGGGTTCAAAACCCTGAGAGGGTTAATATAGATACCTAAAAATGACTTGAGCATGCGAAACATGTCTCCATTAAAAAGCAATATAAAAAAGGAATGAAATACAATCCGAACGAAATAGAAGCCAAATGGCAAAAATACTGGGCAGATAATCAAACTTTTAAAGCATATAATCCTAGCTCCCCTCCTTCGGGTAGTCCCGATAGCTATCGGGAGGGGGAGGAAAAACCCAAATATTATGTTTTGGATATGTTTCCTTATCCATCAGGAGCGGGATTACATGTCGGGCATCCGCTAGGATACATCGCTTCTGATGTGTATGCACGATACAAAAGACATCGTGGATTTAATGTTTTGCATCCCATGGGTTATGACAGTTTCGGATTGCCAGCGGAACAGTATGCCATACAAACCGGTCAACGTCCAGAAGACACAACTTCGGTAAATATTGATGGTGGCGTTGACAAAGAAGGAAACAAAATTGCGGGTTATCGAAAACAATTGGATAAAATTGGATTTTCATTCGATTGGAGCCGTGAAGTGCGCACATCGAATCCCGATTATTACAAACATACCCAATGGATTTTTATTCAACTATTCAATTCTTGGTACAATAAAAATACGGACAAAGCCGAGGATATTTCTACTCTAATTTCCATTTTTTCAACCGAAGGGAATGAGAATGTAAATGCCGTTTGCGACGATAACATTCCAGTTTTTTCGCCAAGCGAATGGAACGCATTTTCGTCTGATGACCAACAACGAATACTGTTACAATACAGATTAACTTATTTAGCCGAAACCGAAGTCAACTGGTGTCCAGGATTGGGCACCGTTTTAGCCAATGACGAAATCGTGAACGGCGTTTCCGAGCGTGGAGGTTTTCCAGTGATTCGCAGGAAAATGACCCAATGGAGCATGCGAATTTCTGCTTATGCAGAGCGTTTGTTACAAGGTTTAGACACCATTGATTGGAGCGAAAGCATCAAGGAAAGTCAAAGAAATTGGATTGGGAAGAGTGTAGGAGCGATGGTAACTTTCCCCATCCTATCCTTCCCCGAAGGGGAAGAGAAAGCTAGCCTTGAGCAAAAAAGAGGGTATATGACTGGAGGTAATAATTCTCATTTATTGCTTGAAAGAGCTAAAGAAATGCGGAATAATCCAACAGATGCTGAAAAGATATTATGGTTTAATTTAAAGTCAAAAACATTAGAATATAAATTTAGACAACAGCACTTAATAGATGATTATATTGTCGATTTTGTTTGCCTTTCTAAGAAGTTGGTAATTGAAGTTGATGGAGGAATTCACAATCGACAACAAGAAGCCGATGCAGAAAGAACAAAAGTTCTTAATGAAAAAGGGTTCAAAGTAATTCGTTTTAGTAATAAAGAAGTGCTTAATAACACTGATAGTGTTCTAAATATAATTAAACGCGAACTACTCAATGCAGTTGTTCACCCTTTGGGGGTTAGGGGGATTGATGTGTTTACTACACGCCCCGACACCATCTTTGGAGTTACGTTTATGACATTGGCTCCAGAACACGAATTGGTTTCTCAAATCACTACTCCAGAACAAAAAGTAGCAGTTGAGGCTTATATAGAAAAAACCGCAAAACGTTCCGAAAGAGAACGTATGGCAGACGTAAAAACTATTTCGGGTGTTTTCACGGGAGCGTATGCCGAGCATCCGTTTACCAAAGAAGCTATTCCGGTTTGGATTGGAGATTATGTACTTGCTGGTTACGGAACAGGCGCTGTTATGGCGGTTCCTTGCGGCGATGAAAGAGATTATACTTTTGCCAATTTCTTCAAAGGCAATCCCGAAACTTCGGGAGGAATGCCTGAAATCAAGAATATTTTTGAGCTAAATTCCCCTCCATTGGAGGGGTGCCCGCAGGGCGGGGTGGATTTTGCTTTTTCAGAAAAAGGTGGATTTACTATTAAAAATTCTGATTTCCTAAACGGATTGAATTACAAAGAAGCAACCAAAAAAGTAATTGCAGAATTAGAAAATATAAACCAAGGAAAAGGAAAAATTAATTACCGTTTGCGTGATGCAGTTTTCTCCCGCCAAAGATATTGGGGGGAACCGTTTCCGGTGTATTATAAAAACGACATTCCGTATATGATTCCAACGGAATGTTTGCCTATAATCTTGCCTCAAGTTGAAAATTATTTACCTACAGAAGACGGCTTGCCACCACTAGGAAATGCAAAAGAGTGGTATTGGGATGAAGACAAACGTTGCGTTAAAGCTCCCCCTCCTTTGGAGGGGGCTGGGGGGAGGATTGAATTGAACACCATGCCCGGTTGGGCGGGAAGTTCGTGGTATTGGATGCGTTATATGGATGCACAAAATCCAGATGAATTCGCCAGCCAAGAAGCACTTAAATATTGGGATAGCGTGGATTTATACATTGGCGGAAGCGAACACGCAACAGGTCACTTATTGTATTCTCGTTTTTGGAACAAATTCCTAAAAGACAAAGGTTTTGCACCCACCGAAGAGCCATTTAAAAAACTGATTAATCAGGGAATGATTTTGGGGATGAGTGCGTTTGTTTATAGATTGAATTTAACAGATTATAATGATGGTATTGGAAATTTAATAAATGGAATTTCATTTACTGAAGAACAAAAGGATAGAATTAAAAACTTTATTTATAGATATAGTAATAAAATATTTGTTTCATTCGGTTTCATAGAAAAACATCCTTTGCAAGATATGTTTTTGAAAGGTGGAGAAAAAAACTTCTTTTCTTATTTCCACGAAATAAAAAAGGCTTTAATAGCAAATTTCGAAGAACTTGATGATATTCTTGATGGTGTTGAGTTTAGTGTGTCAAAAATCCACGTAGATGTTTCGATGGTTAATACTTCTGATGAATTGAACCCAAATGCATTTAAAAATTGGAGAGAAGATTATGTGGATGCACATTTTATTTATGAAGAAAATGGAACTTTTAAAGTTTCTCGCGAAATAGAAAAAATGTCGAAATCCAAATACAATGTCGTAACTCCAGATGATATTTGCAACGAATACGGAGCCGATACCTTGCGTTTGTATGAAATGTTTTTAGGACCATTAGAACAAGCGAAACCTTGGAATACAGCAGGAATTTCGGGAGTATTTGGTTTTCTTAAAAAATTATGGCGTTTGTATCATTCTGGACCAAATGAATCTTTTTACGTTTCTGACTCCCCTCCTTCGGAGGGGTTGGGGGAGGCTCTAAAAAGTTTGCACAAAACCATCAAAAAAGTAGCCGAGGACATCGAAGGTTTCTCTTTCAATACTTCGGTTTCACAGTTTATGATTTGCGTGAATGAATTGTCGACTCAAAATTGTCATTCTCGTGCGATTTTGGAACCATTAGCCATTTTGATTTCGCCTTATGCGCCACATATTGCTGAGGAATTGTGGTTAAAATTATCCTCCCCCAACCCCTCCGAAGGAGTGGAGAGAGCACTTCTAGAGAATTATAAAGGAATTTCTGAGCAACCCTTTCCAGTTTTTGAAGAAAAATATTTGGTAGAATCTGAAAAAGAATATCCAGTTTCTTTCAACGGAAAAATGCGTTTTACTATCAAATTGGCTTTGGATTTATCGGCAGCACAAATTGAGGAAATCATCATGAAAGACGAAAGAACTCTGAAACAATTGGACGGACGAATTCCAAATAAAATTATTATTGTTCCCGGAAAAGTGATAAATTTGGTAGGATAAAATGTCAATTTGACACACAAAAAAGTGGCGTAAAATTTGATGAAGTTGTATTGTAAAAATTAATTTAAAAAAAGAAAAATATGTTAGGATTTAGTTTACCATCAATGATTTTAATGGGCGGTATCATGCTAGCAAGTTGGTTAGTGAGCTCAAGATTAAAAAGTAAGTTTGAGAAATACTCAAAATTGCATTTGCAAAACGGAATGTCTGGTCAGGAAATAGCCGAGAAAATGCTTGCTGATCACGGAATTCGGGATGTAAGAGTGATTTCGGTTGCAGGACAGTTAACCGATCATTACAATCCAGCAGACAAAACAGTCAACTTGAGCGAAGCGGTTTTCAATCAACGAAATGCTGCTGCTGCGGCAGTTGCGGCTCACGAATGTGGTCACGCGGTGCAACATGCAACCGCTTACAATTGGTTAACCATGCGTTCCAATTTAGTGCCTATCGTGAATATTGCCTCTAGTTATATGCAATGGATTTTGTTGGGAGGGATTTTAATGCTAAACTCCTTTCCACAATTATTATTGATAGGAATTGTAATTTTTGCTGCAACAACTTTGTTTAGTATCGTGACTCTGCCAGTAGAATATGATGCGAGTAATCGCGCATTAGCTTGGTTAGAAAACAAGAGAATGTTATCTCAAGAGGAGCAAGCAGGAGCAAAGGATGCTTTGAAATGGGCGGCAAGAACTTATGTTGTAGCCGCTTTAGGATCTATTGCTACCTTACTATATTACATTTCTATTTATATGGGAAGGAGAGATTAAGCCTCTAACTTTAAATAGGAAATCCGCCTCGATTGTAAATTGAGGCGGATTTTTTTATGATTCAATTTTTACTTTTTTGAGTTTTCAATTCTTATTAGAGTTTCATTTTCGGAGGTTAAAGCCGCTGGATTTAATTACTAAATACTTCATTTAAAGTGTTTTGCGGTTAGAATTAGTTCAAAACTTCTCGATATTCTTTGCATCGATGTGACAAATAATACCAAACACATTTTTATAATAGTCCAAATGGATTTGTATAATGCCGACATAATATGAAAATAGTTCAATTTTTATTGGACTATATTGAATACATAATCGGTATAATACCATTTAGATATATTTAATAGTCTGATTTAAGTAAAAAAATAGTCAAAACTGCATAGGTCTTTTATAAATTTTTCAGTGATTAATTCTTTAACTA
>JAYVIN010000091.1:0-25587 GCA_043770135.1 Flavobacterium sp.
TTGGATGAAGACCAACAAACATTACGCTAACAAGCCAAACACGTTTAACGACCTTACAGAAGAAAATGCTGTAAAAACGGGCGACCAATTTATTCAAAAAAAAGAATACTTGACGGCTTACGCACTTTATCTTTCTAAATTCGTACAAGCTTACCAAAAAGAAGGGATTAACGTGCACGCAGTACATTTCCAAAACGAACCTTATACTTACAATCAATGGCCGAATTGCAGTTGGACTGCCCCAGCAATGCGTGATTTTGTTTCAGGATATTTGGGTCCAAAGTTTACCAAAGATAAAATTACTGCGCAAATATGGTTTAGCACAATCAATAGCAGAGATTTAGACGTTTTCGAAACGGTTTTGTCCAATCCTAATGTGAGAAAATATATCTCGGGCGTTGGCGTGCAATATGAAGGTCTTGATGTTGTGGATCAAATTGGTAAAAAATATCCTGAACTTAATTTGATGCAAACAGAAACACCTTGTGGCGATGGAAATTTTAGTTGGAATGATGCCGAAAGTACTTTTGGAACCATCAAATCGTATTTGGATAAAGGCGTAAAGTCTTATATGTATTGGAATATGATTTTAGACAGCTCGGGCGAAAGCTCTTGGGGTTGGAAACAAAACGCTCAAGTTGTCATTAATAAAATGACCAAAAAAGTAACCTACACACCAGAGTTTTACATTTTCAAACACCTGAGTTATTTTGTAACACCGGGTTCAACAAAATTAGAAATCAAAGGATTGACAGAAGATTCACTTGCATTTGTAACGCCAGAAGGTAAAACCGTTTTGGTGACGGTAAACTCTTCATACAGAGCAAAAACTTTAAAAGTAAAAATCGGTTTAAAACAATTTGAGGTAAGCTTACCTGCAAATTCTTTCAATACATTAACATTGTAATTGTGAATCAAGAATTGTTCGAAAATATCATCAACTAATATATTTAGAATTTTCGAAAATTTAAAGTACTATTTATTATTTGATCCGTTTCTTTAAAATCTTCTTGTTAATAGTCATTATACAAACACAATTTTTGTAGTAAAATAATTTTGTAATTCATTTAAAAAATTCAATTATTACACTTTTTGGTAATATCTTTAAATATTACGCTTTTTGGTAATATTTTAAATTATTACGCTTTTTGGTAATAATTTAAGTAATTAATTGTTTTTTGAATCTATTTTTTAATTACTTTTGGAATATGATAGGCATAATTACAGGAGATATCGTCAATTCTAGAAAATTATCATCCAAAATTTGGATCGATGGTTTAAAGAAATTATTGAACACTTTTGGCAAAAACCCTGTAGAATGGGAAATTTATAGAGGCGATGAATTCCAATTGGAAGTTAAAAACCCTGAAGATGCTTTGATGATTGCTTTACACATAAAATCTTATTTTAAATCGATAAAATTAGATGTTAGGATGAGCATTGGTTTTGGAGATATGACTTATAAAGCCAAAAAAATTTCTGAAAGTAATGGAACCGCTTTTTCTCGGTCTGGTGAAGTTTTTAAAACGTTAAAAAAACAAAAAATCAATTTAGCTATTAATTCTGGCAATGAAGCATTTGATACCGAAATTAATTTGATGTTGCGATTAGCTCTGACATTTATGAATAATTGGTTGGCGCAATCAGCTGAATTTGTTTTGGTAGCTATCGAAAACCCATCCCTTTCACAGGAAGAAATTGGCGTGAAATTGAGCATCAATCAAGCCGCGGTTAGCCGAAGAAGGAAACGAGCACAATTTGATTTAGTGATGGAAATGGAACAGTATTTCAGAAACAAAATCAAAACCATCAGCCTATGATTATTTTTGTAAAACTGCTGTTGGCGCATTTATTAGGCGATTTTCTATTGCAACCCACTTCTTGGGTTTTAGATAAAGAAAGTAAAAAACAAAAAAGTAAATACCTTTATATTCATACTTTTTTACACGGAATTTTAGCCTGGTTATTCGTGGGCGAAATGGCTTTTGGCTGGTTTGCGTTAGCATTAGCAATATCTCACGGATTCATCGATTTCTTAAAATTGCAATTCCAAAACAAGAAAACAAAACGAAATTGGTTTCTCCTTGACCAAATATTGCATTTAGTTACTATCATGATAATTGCAAGCCTTTATAAAAAATTGTCTGTTGATTTTACTGTTCTCAACAACCAATTTTGGATACTCATTACAGGAATTGTATTTTTGACAAAACCCACTTCGATAATCATCACAAATACTATTTCGATTTGGACGCCAGAAAGCAAAAACAAAAATGATGATTCGCTCGAAAATGCTGGAAATTATATCGGAATATTTGAACGCCTTTTTGTTTTTTGCTTTATACTCACAGGACATTTCGAAGCCATTGGATTTTTATTGGCTGCAAAATCAATCTTTCGCTTTGGAGATTTGAAAGAAGCAAAAGACAGAAAATTAACTGAATATGTACTTATCGGAACGCTGCTAAGTTTCGGTCTGGCTTTACTTACTGGTCTTTTAGTTCAAAATTTTATCTAAAATTTTCTTGTTGATTGCCTTAACTAATGCTGGCCCTTCATAGATAAAACCTGTGTACAATTGGATTAAAGAAGCTCCTGCTTCTAGTTTTTCTATAGCATCTTCTGGCGAATGGATACCTCCTACTCCAATTATCGGAAAGGACTTATTACTGTTTTCAGACAGAAAACGAATTACTTCGGTAGCTCTTTTTGCCAAAGGTTTCCCTGATAACCCTCCTGTTTCGACCTTTACAATTGACTTTAAGCCTCTGCGACAAATTGTTGTATTGGTAGCAATTACGCCCGAAATTTTTGTGGTATTTACAATATCAATAATATCTAAAAGTTGAGTATCGGTCAAATCGGGTGCGATTTTTAACAGAATAGGTTTTGGCTTTGGTTTCTTGCTGTTTTTAAATTGTAGGGTATGCAACAATTTTGTCAAAGGCTCTTTTTCTTGTAATTCTCTCAAATTAGGAGTGTTGGGGGAACTCACATTGACAACAAAATAATCAACATAATCATATAAAGCTTCAAAACAAATCAGGTAATCGTCGACGGCAGTTTCGTTTGGAGTTAATTTATTTTTACCAATATTTCCCCCTATGAGAACATTGGTGTTCTTTTTTAATCGTTCTACAGCTTCTTGAACGCCTCCATTATTAAAACCCATTCGGTTTATTATTGCCGAATCTTCTTTTAATCGAAACAATCGTTTTTTGGGATTTCCATCTTGCCCTTTTGGTGTTATTGTTCCAATTTCTATAAAACCAAAACCAAAATTGGATAGTTCTTTATACAAAACGGCATCCTTATCAAAACCAGCGGCAAGACCTACCGGATTTTTAAATTTAAGTCCAAAAACTTCTGTTTCTAACCTTGGATCATTTAGCCCGTAAATTAACTGGAAAAGTTCTGAAAAACCAGGAATTTTTGAAACTAACCGAATCAATGAAAAGGTAAAATAGTGCACTTTTTCGGGGTCAAACAAAAAAAGAATCGGGCGAATAATAAGTTTGTACATTAATTTTATATTGATTTCACAAAAGTAGAATTATCTGTTCGATATTGAAAAGTTTAGAGCATGTTTTTTGTTTCATTTAATTAAATGTAGTTAAATTTAAAAATTCCTAATTTTGATTACATTTGTGCTTGAAAATTATTCGAATTAATTATTTCACTACATGAAAAACCCACAAATTTTAGTTCTATTCCTAATTGGCAGTATACTTGTAATCATAGGCGCTTTTTATAAAATCACCAACCAACCCAAAGATTGGACAAGCTTATTTCTAATTATTGGGATGACTTTTGAAGCTGTGGCTGGAGTTTTATTGATATTAAAATTAATAAAAAAAAATAACAAATCAGATTCATTTTTGGATAGTTAAATTACAATGCAATGAATATTAAACTCATCGCCATTGGCAAAACCGACAATAAAAACCTTCAATCCTTGATAGAAGAATATCAAAAAAGACTTTCTTTTTATATCAAATTTGACTTGGAGATTATTCCCGATATTAAAAATATCAAAAACCTATCCGAAAGCCAACAAAAAGAAAAAGAAGGAGAATTGATTTTGGCTAAAATAACACCAACAGACCAACTTATCTTGTTGGATGAAAACGGTAAAACTTTTTCGAGCATATCTTTTTCTGATGAATTGCAAAAGAAAATGAATTCGGGGGTAAAAACTTTGGTTTTTGTGATTGGTGGTCCCTATGGTTTTTCAGAAACGGTTTATGCCAAAGCGCAAGAAAAAATATCGCTTTCGCTTATGACTTTTTCCCATCAAATGGTGCGACTATTTTTTATCGAACAACTGTATCGTGGTTTCACTATTTTGAAAAATGAGCCGTATCACCATCAATGATTTAGCTTATTGAATAAACTAACACATTCTACAGCTTCTTTCACATCATGCACTCGCAATATTTTAGCTCCTTTGGTCAATGCAATAGTATTTAAAACAGTTGTTCCGTTCAAAGCCTCCTCTGCATTAGATTGAAGGGTTTTATAAATCATTGATTTTCTCGAAAAACCAGCCAATAAGGGCAATTCTGTTATTGAAAACAACTCTAATTTTTGTAAAATCTCATAATTCTGTTCTAGTGTTTTGGCAAAACCGAAACCTGGATCGATGATTAAATCATCAATGCCATAACTTCGGGCTTGAGCTATTTTTTCGGCAAAATAAAACAACATTTCTTTTACAACATTCTCATAGTTTGTCATAGTTTGCATCGTTTGCGGCGTTCCACGCATATGCATCATAATATAGGGGACCTTATATTTAGCAATCACTTCCAGCATTTTATCATCTAAATTTCCTGCCGAAATATCATTAATTATGGCAGCACCGTTTTCGATACAAATCTTTGCCAATTCACTTCTAAAAGTATCTATGGAAAGGATTGTATCCGGAAAATGTTTGCCAATTGATTGTACAACAGGAACTATTCGATTCAACTCTTCAGCTTCCGTAACCAATTCAGCACTTGGTTTGCTTGAATACGCCCCGATATCGATAAATGTAGCACCATCGGTTAGCATTTTTTCGACTTGAATCAAAATTTGTTTTTCAGTTTTATACTTACCGCCATCAAAAAAAGAGTTGGGAGTAATATTCAAAATCCCCATTACTTTGGGAATTGATAAATCGATAAGTTGTCCTTTACAGCGTATTGTCATTTCAAAAACTTAAATTCGTTAATCATCATTTTTCCATCCCATAAATATTCCTTATTTTTGAGGAATTTTATACAAATATACACCAATAAATGAATAGTACTTCTCAGCAATATGATAGTATAATTGCAATTTGCCGCTCGCTATTTATCAATAAAATGAACGATTATGGCAGTGCTTGGCGCATTTTAAGGCTGCCCTCTCTTACCGATCAGATCTTTATTAAAGCGCAAAGAATACGTTGTTTACAAGAAAATGAGGTTCGAAAAGTAAATGAGGATGAACGCGGAGAATTCATCGGAATAATAAACTATTCGATTATGGCGTTAATTCAATTAGAACTTGGCGTTGTGGATCAACCTGATTTATCATCCGACAAAGCCATCGAATTATACGACGCTAAAATCAAACTTACGAAGGAATTAATGGAAAACAAAAATCATGATTATGGAGAAGCTTGGCGCGACATGCGGGTAAATTCATTAACGGACTTGATTTTACAAAAATTGCTTCGGGTAAAACAAATTGAAGATAATAAAGGAAAAACTATCGTTTCGGAAGGCATTGATGCCAATTATCAGGATATGATTAATTATGCTGTTTTTGCATTAATTTTAATGGATTTAAAAAAATAAACATAGTATGAAAAACTCTATTACCCAATTTTCTAGACTTTTTGTTGGACTATTATTCATTATATCGGGTTTAATTAAGCTCAACGATCCTGTTGGATTTTCGTATAAACTAGATGAATATTTTGGTGAACCTGTTTTTAATTTGCCCTTTTTTGTGCCATTTTCATTAGCAATAGCTTTATTTCTGGTAATACTTGAAGTGGTTTTAGGCGTTATGCTACTTATTGGTTACCGTTCCAAAAATACCATCTGGAGTTTACTCAGTATGGTAATACTATTTAGTTTTCTAACTTTTTATTCTGCTTATTTTGATGTTGTAAAAGACTGTGGTTGTTTTGGTGATGCATTGCACTTAACTCCTTGGCAATCTTTTACTAAGGATATCGTTTTATTGTTTTTTATCTTAATTTTGTTTTTCAATCACAACCTAGTAAAACCCTTATTTTCAAAAAAGTTACAATCTTTTTTAGCCATTATGAGCTTCGCTTTGTGCGGATTAATGGGATATTGGGTTCTTAATCATTTGCCAATAATCGATTTTAGACCCTACAAAATAGGAACAAACATTCAAAAAGGAATGGAAATTCCTGAGGGAGCACCAAAATCGGTCGTGGAAATGATTTTTATTTACAATGTAAATGGTGTTTCAAAAGAATTTACAGAAAAAGATTTGATGTCGATTCCAGAAGGAGCAACATTTGTTGACAGGAAAGACAAAGTCATTACCGAAGGGTATGTACCTCCTATTCATGATTTTGCTATGGAGAAAGACGGTTCAGATTACAAAGAGGAGTTGTTGAACGAACCAAAATTAGTCGTGGTTGTAGCCTATGATTTGTCTAAATCCAGTCAAATTGGAATGGAAAAATTGGAAAAACTCAATCAAAATGCTCTAGCAAAAGGATATAAAGTAATAGGAATGACAGCTTCCTCTCCCAAAGAAATTGCAAAAACTAAAACCCAATTTGGTTTGTTATTTGACTTTTATTTTTGTGATGCAACTACACTAAAAACTATTGAAAGAGCGAATCCGAGCATCATGATTCTTGAAAAAGGAACTATAAAACAAAAAGCACATTATAACGATATTGGTAAACTAAAATTATAATTGGTAAATGAGAGACTTAAAAACTAGCGCGAGCATATCAAATAAAAGGAAAAAGAAAAAAAAATACATTGTGATTTGTGTTTTTATTTTTCTGTTAGGTTATTATTTGCTTAATGAAGTCTCGACTTGGTTTGAAGTTCCTTTAGGAAATATTTTTTATGTGCTAGTGGGTTGTGTGCTAATGGCTTCGTCAGGAGTTTACATTGGTTATGCCATTAAAGTCCTTTATTTTAGTAAGAAAAAGAAAAGAACCAAACATTTTTATTTAAAAGAAAATAAAGATGAAACCGAACTACTGTAAAATTACTATTCCTTATCATTATTAACTTTTTACAATGAAAAAAATACTGTTCATATTCGTTATTTTTGCAATCGTTTCCTGTTCAAATGCGCAGAAAACAGAGTTTTCAAAACAGGCTCTAGAATCGTCATTAGTGACAACAAATGCTACTGAAATTACTTTTGAAAACAGTCTTGCAAAACACAAAGGCAAAATCGTATTGATTGAAATATGGGCTACATGGTGTGGCGATTGTGTAAAATCAATGCCGAAAATACATGAATTACAAACGAAGCATCCCGATATTGATTACCTTTTTATTTCAATGGATAAATCAGCCGATAAATGGAAAAAGGGAATTACAAAATATGATTTAAAAGGAGACCATCTATTAGCGAAAGACCAAATGGATGGTGTTTTTGCAAAAGCAATAGATTTAGATTGGATTCCGAGATACATCATTGTAGATAAAACGGGAAAAATTGTAGTTTACAGAGCCATTGAAACCGATTTTGAACTCCTAAACAAGACCGTAGAAGAATTAAAAAAAACAGCAATAAAATTATAAAAACAACTAAAATGAGAAAGAAGATTGTAGCAGGAAACTGGAAAATGAACAAAAATTCAGAACAAACTGTAAATTTATTAAACGAATTAATAGCACAAATACCAACAGAAAGTAATGCTCAAGTAATTGTAGCTCCAACTTTTGTTAATTTAGCATCTGCAGTAGTTCATCTAAAATCTACTAAAATTGATGTAGCTGCTCAAAACATGCACCAAGCCGAAAGCGGTGCATATACAGGAGAAATATCTGCGGCTATGTTGACAAGTATTGGTATAAACACTGTAATCCTTGGACATTCAGAGCGTAGAGCCATCTTTAATGAAACGGATGCTTTGATAGCCAACAAAGTTGATTCGGCTTTAAAGCATGATATGACCGTAATTTTTTGTTTTGGAGAAGAATTGAAAGACCGCCAATCCAAGAATCATTTTAATATTGTAGAAAATCAATTGAGAGACGGATTATTCCACATACAAAAGAAAGATTGGGAAAAAATAGTTTTGGCTTACGAACCTGTTTGGGCGATAGGAACTGGAGAAACTGCTAGTCCTGAACAAGCACAAGAAATGCACGAATTTATCAGAGAAACCGTTCGGAAATCTTTTGGAAGCGACGTTGCCGAAGACGTTTCTATATTATACGGCGGAAGCGTAAAACCTGATAATGCCAAAGAAATTTTTTCTAAACCTGATGTTGATGGAGGACTAATTGGTGGGGCTGCACTGAATGCTAAAGATTTTATAGCTATTGTGACTGCCATTTAATTTCAAAAAAGGGATAAAAAAAGAGGTTTGAGGAAATTCAAATCTCTTTTTTGTTTTATAAAAACCACAATAAGGATTGCTACCTTTACAAAAAAAATAATTCATGTCAGATATCTATTTAGGATTCCATTTTAAGGTTGAACCAAAAGAACTAGGTTCGGAAATTCTTATTGCCGAACTGGGCGAGTTGCCTTTCGAAAGTTTTATTGATAGTGATTTTGGAATTGTAGCTTACATCCAAAAACCACTGTATACCGAAACTATTTTAGATGATTTATTCATTCTGAAATCGCCAGAATTTACAATTTCATATACTATTGAAGAGATAGACCAAGTCAACTGGAACGAGGAATGGGAAAAGAATTTTGAACCTATTGATGTCGACGGAAATTGTCATGTACGGGCACCTTTTCATCCAAAAACTAATGCTGAATTTGATATTATAATCGAGCCGAAAATGAGTTTTGGCACTGGTCATCACGAAACTACTCACATGATGATTCAGCATTTGTTAGAAATAAATGTAACCGGAATGAAAACCCTTGATATGGGTTGCGGAACAGCTATTTTGGCCATTTTAGCAGAAATGAAAGGTGCACAACCTATTGATGCAATTGATATTGACAACTGGTGTTACCTCAACTCTATCGAAAATGCGGAACGCAACAATTGCCAACACATTACAGTTTATGAAGGAGATGCTGCCTTGCTGAAAGGTAAAAAATACGACTTGATTATTGCCAACATCAACCGAAATATTTTGTTGAACGATATGCAAAGTTATGTGGATTGTCTTAACTCCAAAGGAATACTTTTGTTGAGTGGATTTTATGAAGAAGATATCCCGTTTATCGATTCATCTTGCACTGAAAAAGGATTGACTTATGTGAAAAAGTTGCAGAAAAACAATTGGGTGTCTTTAAAATACGTAAATTAGTATCTCAAGAACTAAAAATAGTAATGGAAAGAAAAAATCATTGGGAAACAGTATATAAAACCAAGCAACCCAACGAGGTTAGCTGGACACAAGAAAACCCAAAAACATCACTAGATTTAATTCGGGAAACCAATTTAGATAAATCTGTAAAAATTATTGATATTGGTGGTGGCGACAGCAGACTTGTTGATTTTTTATTAGCCGAAGGATATGAAAATGTATCGGTTTTGGATATTTCTTCTCACGCATTAGAAAGAGCCAAAAATAGACTTGGAAAAAAAGCTGAAAAAGTCAACTGGATTGTTTCGGACATAACCGAATTTAAACCCGAAACTACCTATGATATTTGGCATGATCGAGCTACATTTCATTTTTTGACAACAACAGAACAAATAGAAAAATATTCAGAAATCACGCAAAATTGGAACAACGGCTTTTTAATCATAGGAACTTTTTCAGAAAATGGACCAACAAAATGTAGCGGATTAGAAATTAAACAATACACTGAAATAGAGATAGAGAATCAGTTTTCTGCAAATTATAAAAAAATAAAATGCATCACTGAAGATCATATTACTCCTTTTAACACCAAGCAAAATTTTACATTTTGTTCATTTGAAAAAATCAATTAGAACCAACTATTTTTATATAAACCTATAATTATCTAAAAATGAGTACGAAAGAAAAAATAAGAGAAAAAATAAGTTTAAAAGAAGCTACCACTATAAACAATGAAATTATAGTGTACAATGACGATGTCAACACCTTTGACCATGTTATCGAAACCTTAATTCGAGTTTGCGACCATACTCCTGAACAAGCCGAGCAATGTTCCCTTATTGTTCATTATAACGGAAAATGTACCGTGAAAACAGGCATTTTAGAAAAACTAAAACTACAATGTACCCAATTATTAGAGGCGGGATTAAGTGCTGAAATTGTGTAATTTTTAAAGCTTCCAGCCTTTTAAAGGCTGGAAGCTTTAAGTTTTTAAAAATACCTTTAAAATTAATGAGGCAATTTATCTTTAAAAACTCCATACAAAAAAGTCCCGAAAAGCGCACCAAAAAGCACCAAAATAACTGGCAAAAACCCTGCTCCGAGTAATATAAATATAGGACCGGGACAAGCACCCACAAGCGCCCAACCCAAGCCAAAAAATATGCCGCCAATCCAAAAGCGGAGAGAACCCGGTTCTTTATCCAAAATGGCAATAGGTAATCCCTGAATATCTTTTATTTTTCTTCTTTTGATGATTTGAATTCCAATAACACCCGTACAAACGGCAGTCATAATAATTCCGTACATGTGAAAAGATTGAAACTGAAACATTTCATAGATTCTGTACCATGAAACGGCTTCGGATTTGGTCAAAACAATTCCGAATACGAATCCAACTACTATATATTTTAAAGTCTTCATAATTAAAAAAGTAAGGGTAAAATAAAATGTGAAGCAATCAAACCTCCAATAAAAAATCCTATTACCGCTTTTAGAGATTGAATCTGAAGGTTACTCAATCCCGAAATGGCATGTCCCGATGTACAACCGCTAGCATAACGCGTTCCAAAACCAATTAAAATTCCGCCTATAATTAAGAAAACAATCATTTTTGGAGATTGAAAAACGGCATTGCTAAATAACGCATCGGGCAACAATTTACCATTTGGCGCATCGATACCCAGTTGAGCCAGTTGAGCAATGGTTTTGGGATTAATCGCAACGTTTGTGGGATTACTCATAAAATGAATAGCAATAAAACCACCCAACATTGCCCCTAAAACAACCAACAAATTCCAGCGTTGTTCTTTCCAATCTACATCAAAAAATGACACCCGCTTACCCACTCCAGTCATAGAACACATCGTGCTCAAATTAGACGACATCCCGAAAACTTTGCCAAAATAAATAAGACAAAGCGTTACCATTCCAATCAAAAAACCAGAAACATACCAAGACCAAGTTTGAAATATAAAATCCATATTATTCCTTATATGATGCTAAAATAATAATTCTAAAGAACAAAAGGTAGAATTATAAACCGTAAATGTTGTTTATGGTGTTTATACCACTTAAATTTGTTATTGTATATAAATTTCGAAAACAAAAATTATAGCTTTTTATAAAATGAAAAAAATAGTCTTTCTACTTGTACTGTCCCTTTTATTCACTTCTTGTATCAGTACCAAATCTACTCTAAAAAATGTAGACAATAATGCCCCAACTCCCAAACTGGAGAACAATACCACTTTTAAAATTACCGAATACAGCAAGGATAAAAAATATGGCTATGATAGCGAATACCCTATCAATATTTTTTATGGTAACACCAAAAACGAAACCATCAATCAGCAACGATTCCTTAATGCTTTGGCAGGACCAAAAGGCGAGAAAATCAGCTATTCAAAATTAGAAAGTTGTTGTCCGTTTCCAACAAAAAGAAGCGAAATGGGTGCGGGTTTTCTAGATGTATATGAACTAAAATGGGAAGGGCAACAGAAACCAATCATCCTCTATTTGAATATATATGAAAAGGGCCTTTTGATGGTTCCAGTAGGTCTAAGCCTTAATAAAAATTAATAGCAATTCCAATATTCTAAATCACAAATCCTAACTATCTTTGCATTTTTAAAAATCACGACATGAACATCAATCATATTCCTCAAATAAAACATACCAATAGTGGCAACTTCTTTCTTCTGGCAGGGCCTTGTGCCATTGAAGGGGAAGAAATGGCATTGAGAATTGCCGAAAGACTAATTGAAGTTACCAATAAATTGAAAATTCCTTTTGTTTTTAAAGGCTCTTTCAAAAAAGCCAATCGCTCCAGAATAGATAGTTTTTCAGGAATTGGTGATGAAAAAGCATTGCGAATTCTTCGTAAGGTTTCAGAAACTTTTGGTGTTCCCACAGTGACTGATATTCATACAAACGAAGATGCTATTATGGCTGCTGAATATGTAGATGTTTTGCAAATTCCCGCTTTCTTGGTACGACAAACCGATTTGGTGGTGGCTGCTGCCAATACCGGAAAAGTTGTCAATTTAAAAAAAGGACAGTTTATGAGTCCCGAAAGTATGAAACATGCCGTACAAAAAGTATTGGATTGCAATAATCAAAACGTAATGGTAACCGATCGAGGAACCATGTTTGGCTATCAAGATATGATTGTTGATTTTCGAGGTATTCCTACTATGCAACAGTATGCCTCCACCGTTCTAGATGTAACTCATTCTTTGCAACAACCCAATCAAACAGTTGGAGTAACAGGTGGAAGACCTGATATGATTGAAACGATTGCCAAAGCCGGAATTGCAGTCGGTGTTGATGGATTATTCATTGAAACTCATTTTGATCCAGCAAATGCCAAAAGCGATGGCGCCAATATGTTGCATTTGGATTATTTTGAAGCTCTGATGACTAAGTTAGTGGCTATTCGAAAAACAATCAATAATTTTTAATACCCAAATGAAAAATATACTCTTATTTGTTGCAATGACTATGGTTTTTGCTAATGGATTTTCACAAGAATCAAACTCTATTCTTTCAAAATATACCGATCACAACAAAGGAAAATTTTATATTTTTTGGGGTGGCAATCGAGGTTATTTTTCAGATTCAGATATTCATTTTAAAGGAGCAGACTACGATTTTACGCTGTATGATGTTAGTTCTCACGATAAACCTAGAGGTTGGACAATAGATTATATAAATCCTACAAAACTAACCATTCCTGAAACTAATTTTAGAATGGGGTATTTTATCAATGACCATTATAATATATCTGTAGGTTTTGATCACATGAAATATGTGATGTTTCAAGACAGGGCCGTAAATAGTTCCGGATTTTATCCAAATCCCGGAGCGTACAATGAGATATTACCTAATAACCAAATACTATTAACCGAAGATTTTTTGACTTATGAGCATACTGACGGTCTCAATTATATCAACACCGAAATTTGCAGAGTCGATGATTTATCAAAAATTATTGGACTACCCAATACCGATAAATTTCAAATTAGCATAACTGAAGGCGTTGGAGCTGGAATTTTGTTTCCTAGAACCGATGCAACTTTACTGGGTAAGGAAAGACATGACGAATTTCACGTTTCAGGCTATGGATTATCAGCAAAAGCAGGTTTAAATTTCACATTTTACAAATACTTTTTTATTCAAACCGAATTAAAAGGAGGTTATATAAACATGCCTGACGTAAGAACAACTAATAATGCTGTGGATACCGCATCACAGGATTTTTTCTTTGCAGAAACAGTTATTGCTTTTGGAGGAATTTTTAAAATATAACAACAGTATATTATTCGGATTTCTTGATTTCACTCCTAAGTCCGATACCATTATTATTAAAAGCTTCTATTTGAAAATAATACACATCAGATTTATCCAATCCATTAAAATAATATTCATTTTTTCCATACACCATAATAGAACCGTACATTTTATCCACTGATTTGCCAAAATAAATTACATAACCATCCGCATTAATTTCTTGTTGCCATTTGAACCAAACGTTTCTGCGTTCTCCTTTTACTTTTGGACCTGAACGTAAGGGAACGAAATTCTGAACCGCATTTGGTTTTTGTCCAGATCCTTTTCCAAAAACTCTAAAACCACCGATGGCGAATTTACCCGTTGGCATTTGAATATTTTCTAATTTTAAAAAACGAGCTGCTATCGGATTTTTCAATTCAATATACTCGTGTGGCACATCTTTAGTGCTTTTGCTTTTATTAATTAAAGCTTTCCAGTTTTTACCATCATTAGACGTATAAATAATGTATTTGTGTCCCAAAGTTGTTTCTGGTTTTCCCATGATTTCAACATCTTGATCGGCATAATTTATTTGAATAGCATTGATGGTGCTTTTTTCGCCCAAATCAGTAATTAAATATTCTCCTTTGTTAGCTGTTTTTGCTGACCAATAGGTTTTAATATCTTCATCGACGGATAAATTGGACTGAAATCCTCCTAAAGTTGAAGAAACGGCAACGGGTTTGTTATAATTTAAAAGCATCCAACCCGAGAAATTATCATTCAAATGGTTTTTATTTTCCGATGGCAAAAACGTCGGATAATCACCATAAGCTGTGTTGGAATACAAAATGTCGTCTTTGTCAAAACCGGCTGGCCAAATTCCGATGCGTCTTTCAAAATTGTTTTTGGTACAAATTCCGATAGTGGAAACATGACAATATTGATTGCTCGCATCTTGAAAAGTAGCTCCATGGCCAGCACCACGAGCGAAGCCTCCGGGTTTATACGAAAACGGATTGTGCGATTGGTATTCAAAAGGTCCAAGTGGATGACTGCCTACATAAACGCCATCGGCATAACCACTGAATTCAGTTCCTGGTGCGCCATATTGAAGATAATATTTATCATTATACTTAGTCATAAATGCGCCTTCTGTAAAGGGTTGCAAAAAAGTATTATCGTTATGTTCCCCAAAGCGTTCCCAACCATGTTCATCATCATTTAGAGCCAAAACAGGAATTCTTTCGCCTTGAGGTTGAAAGGTTTTGCGGTTCAATTTAATTCCATATAATGGATACAGATTACTCGAACCATAATATTCATAAACTTCATCTTTCTCCTTATCCCAAAAAATTTGGGGATCCCAAGCTGCCGCTTCCGATTTATGAACCAGTTCTTTCCATTCGCCTTTTGAGGGGTTTATACTCATCCAAAGTGGGAATTCTTTGCCGTGAGTGGAACCTACAACTAGCAAAGTATCATTGACAAACGACAAGGATGGCGCACACAATTCATCATACACTTTGTGTTCTGGACGAAGAAATTTTTTGGATATAAACTCCCAATTCAGCATGTCTTTACTATGCCAATAGCCCCATTGATTAGTAGAAAAAAGATAATATTCTCCTTTGAAATAAGTAATGACCGGATCCGCAGTTGCGCGGTGTTTTCCTTGTTTTACAAAATCGGGAATGGGACAATAACCGTAGTCAATATTTATCGGATTACAATAGGTTTTTTGCTGGGCTATCCCATAATTGGAAATAAATAACACTAACAGTAATACAATCCGATGTTTCATAAATATAGTTTTAATGTAATAGGAAAGAAACTTATAACTATTCCACCACCTGCTGTTAAAATTAATTTACCAATTGAAATTTTGTTTTTAATTCAGTATCCGAATTTCCTCCTATAAAAACTTCAAAGTCGCCTGGTTCTGCAACAAATTGCAAATCTGAATTATAAAATTTTAAATCTTCTAAAGAAATTTCAAAAGTCACAACTTTAGTTTCACCTTTTTTGATTTCAACTTTTTGAAAGCCTTTCAATTCTTTAATGGGTCTAGTAACAGTACCAACTAAATCTCTAATATAAAGTTGAACAACTTCTTTTCCGTCATAATTACCAAAATTGGTTACTGGAACTGAAATGTATATTTTTTCATTAACTTTCATTTTATCCGAAGAAATTGTTATATTTCCGTAGCTAAAAGTGGTATAACTTAGACCGTATCCAAACGAAAATAAGGCCTCGTTTCTTTCGTCTATATAATTGGATTTAAACTTTTCGAATTTTCCATCTTTGTTCCCTAAAGGTCTACCTGTGTTTTTGGCATTGTAATAAATGGGTACTTGACCAAGGCTTCTTGGGAAAGTTGTCGTTAATTTACCCGAAGGGTTTTCGTTTCCAAATAACACATCGGCAATAGCATATCCCGCTTCGCTTCCTGCAAACCAAGCTTCTAAAATTGCGGCAACACTTGCGTTCTCCTCCACTAAAACTAAGGGGCGACCATTGAATAAAACTAAGACTACAGGTTTTCCTGTTTTGAGTAATTCATTCAATAAATCTTTTTGAGCTTGAGGAATTTCGAGATTGGTTCTGCTACTACATTCGCCACTAAATTCAGCCGACTCGCCTAAAGCGGCAATAATCACATCGGATTGATTGGCGATTTTTAATGCTTCGGCTAATAATTCTTCTTTGCTTCGATTGTCTCTGTGTAATGTTTTGCCAAACATAGTCGCTTTTTCTTCGAGCGCAGCATCATAATCTAGATTACTTCCTTTGGCGTAAAGCACTTTTACTGTAGCTCCAACTTCGGCTTTTATACCCGCAAGCAACGAAATAGAATTTTCTTGTTTTGCAGCAACGCTCCAAGTTCCAGCCATATTTTCTTTGGCATCAGCTAATGGACCAATAAGGGCAATAGTTCCTGTTTTTTTTAATGGTAAAATCCCCTCCCCAAGCCTCCCCAAAGGAGAGCGAGCGTTTTTTAACAAAACTAAAGATTGCGCAGCAATTTTTCGAGCTTCACTCCTATTGGCAGTTGTAAAAATTTCAGTTTTTGCCCTTTTTTCATCACAATATTTATAGGGATCATGAAATAATCCTAAATCGTATTTAGCATTTAAAATTAAACGAACTGCATTGTCGATTTTTTCGATAGTTATCTTTCCTTCTTCAAATGATTTTTTTATAGTGTTTAGAAAACCTTCGCTAACCATATCCATTTCTATACCAGCATTCAACGCCAAAGCCGAAACGGTTTGCAAATCGCCTATACCGTGATATTCCATTTCCATAATTGCAGTATAATCCGTAACCACAAAACCTTTAAATCCCCATTGATTCCTCAATACATCGGTCATCAACCATTTATTTGCTGTAGCTGGAATTCCATCTACTTCATTGAAAGACGCCATTACCGAACCAACTCCTGCATCTATAGCCGCTTTATAAGGCGGAAAGTAGTCGTTATACATTCTAATTCGGCTCATGTCAACGGTGTTATATTCCCGTCCGGCTTCTGGTGCGCCATAAAGCGCAAAGTGTTTTACACAGGATAAAAGTGTGTTGTTTTTTGACAAATCATCACCTTGATACCCTGTTACCATTGCTTTTGCAATTTGACTTCCTAGATAGGGGTCTTCGCCACTACCTTCAGAAACTCTTCCCCAACGCGGATCTCGAGAAATATCTACCATGGGCGAAAATGTCCAGTTGATACCATCAGCACTAGCTTCTTGAGCAGCAATTTGTGCAGATCGTTTTATTAAATCCGTATCCCATGTACAAGACAATCCAAGCGGAATTGGGAATACGGTTTCATAACCGTGAATTACGTCCATACCAAAAAGTAATGGAATTTTTAACCGCGTTTTTTCTACGGCAATTTTTTGTACTTCTTTTATTTTTTGAACTGATTTGATATTGAACAAACCTCCCACTTTTCCTTGTTCGATACTTTTAGCAACATTAGAACTGTTGGCTTGCCCCGTTGTAATATCGCCAGAAGTAGGTAAATTTAACTGCCCTAATTTTTCTTCAAGAGTCATTTTGGACAACAGCTCGGAAACAAAAATTTCTTTTGGAGCGATGTTATTTTTTTTTTGTTCTTGTGCAAAAACGTTGCCATACAAACAAAACACAAAAAATAGTATGATAGATTTAATTTTCATTTCTTTTTTTGATTGTATTTCGTTGAAATAGTATTAAAAAATAATCTTGTACTTAAAATTCTAAAATCCGTGTTGCGTTGAATGAAAACCTAAATCAAGTAAACCCGATTTTACTTCAGGAGCCTGCATAAATAAATTCCATAACATTCCGGTTCTATAATTTTCAATCATTGGAGCAATTGTACCTTGATCTATTGATAAATAGCGTTTAGTTACCCAATTATAATGTGGAGAAATAGCATCATAAGGCCCAGCAACACCTACATATTTCGCTTTATTTTCTTCATACAAATAGCGCAAAAATTTAAGTGATTCAACTGGAGTATAAGGAAAATTAGATAAAGCAGCCGTAGGAGAAATTACTCCTCTGTCATTTCCTGGCTTATGGTCAGTATAACCTACTGAGCCATTAGAATTTCTAGTATAACTCGCTGTTAATCCCCAGCATTTACTGCTGTAACCATTCCAACCTAATGGGTTTGTAACACAATGCTGATACATGATTTTAGCATGATTTTGAGTCAGTTCCCAATAGTTGGCATATTGATCTGATAGTCCGCGAGGATCAAGACCTAAATACGAATAATGGGACCAAAACATAGGACCAACATTTCCTGATGCGCCGTTGTAATTAAAAATTACTGGAATGTTATAGCGAAGAGCAGCATTCTTAATGGTTCCACTTCTTGCCCAACCTTTGTTATAGCAAGCATTAGAAATAGGATGTGTTGGCGAACTTTTAGCCAATATGTACGTAATTAAACATTCGTTATAGCCTTCTAGTTTAAAGTTGATTTGCCAAGCATAATTGGGGGACCAATGCCAGTATAAAACATCTTCTCCCTTGGTATACCAATCCCATTCTACCCCTTTCCAAAGCATATCTGCTTTTTCAGCTAAAGCGATTTCTTCTATTGTTCCGTTTTTAAAATATTCCCTGACACAAATTAATCCTTGACACAAAAAAGAAGTTTCTACTAAGTCTCCACCATCATCTTTAGTACCAAAAGGGATTACTTTTTTAGTATTTCCATCTATCCAATGTGGCCAAGCACCATGAAAACGATCTGCATTTTCTAGAAAATTAAGCATCGTTGTTAGTCTACTTATTGCATCGGCTCTGTTTATAAAATTACGTTGTATGCCTACCAAAAGAGTCATTAATCCGAATCCAGAACCGCCTGTTGCCACAATATTGGCATCATTGCCTGTATCGTCTACATGATACCGCTCTCTTGCTAACTTAGAATTAGATTGTGCATATTCTACAAAATATTTTAATGCATCTTTTTGAGCCATATCTAGCAATACTGCTTCAGATAAAGGAGGATCTACCACTACTGGAGGATCTACCACGATAGGATCTGGAGTTGTACTATTGTCACAACTAGAGCAAGAAACGAATAAGGAGAATAAAAAAAATAAACGAATGATTTTCATTTCGAAAAATTATTGATACTGTTAAAAAAAAAAACACCTAATAAACAAAAGTATTAGGTGTTACCAATTTACAATTTATCTACCTTCCTGCTTTTTCTAATTCATATAAGGCTTTTATATCTGCAGTTGATAATGCTTTTTTCCAAACACGAATTTCATCGATATTTCCAGTCATTGCTTTATTCCATGGTTCTGTTGTTGTTGCAATATCTCCAAATGCACCAATTGTTGCAGTTGTTGGAGTATCAAAAACAATAGATGTATTATCACCTCTTTTTTCAAAAGCTGGATTTGATGATTTCACCCCATTGATGTAAATGGTAAACACATTCGTAGTGCCACTCCAAGTACCAACTACATGTGCCCAAGTACGCCCAACAGCAACTGGATTTGCAACATGCTTATTGGGAGTTATTAAATTGTCCGCTTTCATATAATTTTCTAAGTGTAACAAATTTTCATAGCCTTGTCCCCCAGAAATCGATGATCTAAATGTGTTTTTAAAGATAATGGAGTCATTTACTGCTCCATTATCTTCAATTGCGGGCTTTTGTCCAGTTTCTGCAAACAAATTTATATTTCCTTCCCATTGAGAAGGGCGAGAAAGTGAAAAGAAAATGGAAGCAGAACTTGAAGTTAATGTCTGATTATTCTTTACTTTTACCCAAGCACTCATTGTATATGCTGTCATTGGCCCCGTCAAAGCAGCAATACTTGGATATTTCATATAGCCAGCAGTTAATTTTGCACCTTGTCCTTTGGCACCTGCTTCATAAGTAGTACCTACAGTAGTTGTAGGATTAGTATTTGACTTACTTTCAGTTCCATTGCCATCTAATGGCCAATAGGCTAATAAATCTGTTGCCCCTACTTGACCTGCATTATCGTATCCTCCAATCGGAGGAAGTGGAGCTGGGTCATCCGAGCCACAACTTGTTAATAAACCGATACTTAGCGCCATTGCTAAAGCAAAACCTGATAATTTAATTGTTTTCATAATGTTTAAATTTAAAATTGAGTTAATAGTTATTTTGAGTTAATCGTCCACCGCTAGCGGTAATTTGTTGTTGTGGTATAGGAAACACTTCGTGTCTGCCTACAATAAATGTTTTTCCGTTGGCAGCCATGGCAGCCTGTGCCTGTCCGGTTCTTACTAAATCAAACCATCGGTCATGCTCCATTGCCATTTCTAGTCGTCTTTCTTTCCAGATGGATTCGAGTGTAACAGTGTTTGCATCTGCTAGACCAGCTCGCCTCCTTATTGTATTGATTTGTGCCAGTGCTTCTCCAGTATTTTCTAATCTAAAAGCCGATTCTGCGCGTATCAGTAAAACATCACTGTATTTTAAGACTCTCAAATTCTTGGCGGTATCGTCACGATTTCCGTTCCAAGGTTCCAAGGTTTTACTTTGGTAGGCTTTGTAATTGTATCGTGGATTGTTTAAGGTGTTTGGGGCTACGAATCCGTCCCAAAGTGTTGAGGGTATAAACATAATCGTGGCTGCTTTTCGAACATCGCCAGGCTCATAAGCATTGGTTAAACTTAAAGAGGGTGTATTGAAACCCCAGCCCAAATCGGGTGTTCCTCTAGGTTCTTGCACATAGGAATAGACTTTTAATCCGTTGTCAAATGTGGCTTGAATTTCAAAAATAGATTCTGATTTGTTTTCACCTACTTCTCTCCAAACATCAGCATAATTAGTTAATAAAGCATATTGACCAGTGCCTATTACTTCGCCACATAAATCAAATGATTGTTGCCATTTTTCTTGATACAAATATGATTTTGCTAATAAAGATTTTGCGGCGCCTTTTGTTGCTCTACCAACATCTACCGATGGATACTGTGTTGGCAATTTGCTAATGGCATCTACTAAATCTAATTCGATTTGGGCATAAACTTCTGCTTTTGTTTTTCTAGTAAAAACAACATTATTTACCGTTTCTGTATCATTAAGATCAATCTGAGAAACCACAATTGGAACTCCACCAAAACATCGTACTAAATCAAAATACCATAATGCTCTTATAAATTTGACTTCGCCAATTAATCTATTTTTTAATGCCACATCTATAGAAAGTTGTTCCAAATAGAATAATGCTTTATTAGCTCTACCAATGCCTTGGTATCTGGCTTCCCAAACGTCTAAGAAAGAAAGTCCAGAAGCGTTAAAAGTTAGTGCATCTAATTTATCTTTATCCGCACCCGTATCGCCTGGAGTTGATCCTTTATCCGCATCATCTGAGGTGATACTCGTGATTCCTATCCATGAAAAGGAATTGGTATTGTAGTCTAAATTTTTATTATAAACACCATTTACCAACTGAACCGCATTGTTCGGATTGTTTAAAAAATCAAGCTCCGTTTGGGAGTCTTGTGGGAGTACATCCAAATCAGATTCGCAAGAAACAGCAAGAAAATAGAAAAATGCTAAAGTGAAAATTAATTTATATCGGTTAAAATTTTTCATTTTATTCTTTTTAAATTTAATTAGAAACTAACATTTAAGCCAAACAATATTGTTTTATTGGTAGGATACGCATCGAGCTCGATACCTGCACCCTGCAAAGGATTTCCGTTGTCACCCCCTGATATTTCAGGAGAAAAACCAGAATAGTTGGTAAAAATGAATGGATTAGTTGCTGTAGCATAAATTCTAATTTTATCAATTGTGTTTATCATTTTAGCGACTGTATAGCCTAAAGTGATATTGTTTATTCTAAGATAGCTTCCGTCTTCGATGTAATAGGTCGAAGGTCTAGGAACTGCATTAAATGGTTTTGGATTTAGCGCATTTGGATTTGAAGTCGTCCAGAAATTATCTAAAACTGCTGACTCAACATTTTCTCCAACAAATCGCTGGGCTTTCTTTCCGTTATAAATTTTGTTTCCTCCAACACCATAGGTATCGACTGAAAAATCAAAATTTTTGTAGTTCAATCCTAGATTCAAACCATAGGTAAATGTTGGAATATAAGAACCTGCATTTATACGATCATTATCTGTTAAACCAGCAATACCATCTACCATATCATCTAAAATGGGTTCCCCATCGGAATTGTAACCCATTAAATCGAAAACATAAAAGCTACCCAATGGCGCTCCCAATTTTACCAGTTTTGTGTATTCTCCATTATTGGTACTGCCACTACCCGGTAAATTTTTAAAGTAAGGACTTGTTATTTCTGAAACTTCGTTTTTATTAGTAGAGAAATTACCACCAATAAAATAGCTCCAATTAGCTCCTATTTTATTATCATATCTCAAAGTAAGCTCTAAACCCTTGTTGGTAACCACTCCTGAATTGATAAATACATTTTCCTCCGAAAGCACTTTAGGAATAGAAAGCGGCAATATAATATCATCCGCTTTTCGGTTATAATAATCGATTGTCCCAGTTAAGTGATTGTTGAGAATGGTAAAATCAAGACCAAAATCAAATTCCTTCATGGTTTCCCAAGTTAAATTGGGATCTACATCATTTCTTACATAATTTCCAGGCTGACTCACTGGATTTATTCCAAATGGATATTGAATATTAGAAAAAGTAATATTATTAAAGCTTGGCCCATTTCCGTTCCCAACTTCGCCATATCCTGCTCTCAATTTAAGAGCATTAATTATTTTTATATCTTTCAAGAAATCTTCATTACTTACAATCCAACCAGCCGATAAAGCGGGGAAAACACCCCACTTTTTATCGCTCTGAAAAACACTTATTCCTTCTCTTCTAATTGAACCAGAAAGCAAATATTTGTTGTTGTATTCGTATTCCAATCTTCCAAAATAAGCAAGAGAAACTCTAGGATTACTATGATTATTTGTTACAACTGATCCAGGGGCAACCGTATTGTTTTGATTTGAAATGTCTAAATACCAATAATTAGTTTGCTCAGGAACATTTAATCGTGTTCCATTTAAAACTTCGCTATTGTTACTTGTGGTTCTAGACATACCCGCAACAACTGTAAAATTGTGCAAACCAAAATCCTTTTTATACGTAAAATAATTATCCCAGTTCCAGATATAGGAATCACTACGTCTTTGTTGCAATGTATTAATTGGATCTTTAGGTCTCTGAATACTATAATCGGCTGAACTCAAAGAAGGATTTTGAGTAAGCCATAATTCTCTGTTGGGAGTAAACGTATATCCTTTTGCCCAATCGGCAGTTGCCCCAAAACTGGTGTTGAATTTTAAATCGTTCAGCAGTTTTAATTCTGCACCTAACGAACCAAATAAAGTCACGTTCTTATTTTTCTCGAAGGTGTTATACAGTTGCGCAACCGGATTTGCCACATTATTCATAACTTGTCCCGTAATATCATTCAAGCCTGTAGCCGTATTTACTAAGGGCGCGCCAAATCGTCCGTTTGCATATCGAACAGGAACTATTGGCGATTGTTTGTAAGCATTTGTAAAAGCACTTAATGGTTTAGGGGTATTATCGGCAATCGACAAACTTACAAACTGAGTGATTTTTAGTTTTTCAGAAAATCTATATTCGTTTTTACTGACTACGTTATTTCTTTTAAACTCGGTTCCGAGTAATATTCCTTTTTCAGTATAGTTAGAAATTCCTAAATAATAATTTACCATGTCATTAGCACCCGAAATAGAAATAGCATTATTAGTAACTTCACCTTTTCTTGTTATTTCGTCTAACCAATTTGTATTTACGGGTTGGTTAAAATTATAGAAACTCGATGATCCTAAAGCGGTATTATTATAATATGCATATCTGTAAGAATCTGCCATTTTCACTTTTTTAAGAATATCTTTTTGACCATAAAAGGCATCGTAAGAAATAGTAACTTTTCCTTTTTTACCTTTTTTGGTGGTAACAATGACAACACCGTTGGCTCCTTTTTGTCCGTAAATAGCTAAAGAGGAAGCATCTTTTAAAATATCTAAAGAAGCAATATCATTAGCACTCAACCCATTTAAGCTCGTTGATTCTATTCCGTCAATTACATACAAAGGGTTTCTGGCTCCTAGAACAGTTCCTAATCCTCTAATAACAATGGTAGGATTTGCTCCTGGCTCATCGTTAGTAACAATATTTACACCTGCGGCTTTACCTTGAATTGATTGAATAGCAGATTGCCCTGGATTCTTTAAAATATCCGCCGACTTAATTTGAGAAACTGACCCGGTTATTGAACCTAGCTTTTTAGTTCCGTAACCTACTACAACAACTTCACTTAAAGTAGTACTGGATTCTTCCAATACTATTTTCATTTCCGATAAAGAAGCGCGTATAGAAACCGATTCATAACCAATAAAAGAAAATTGCAATAGTTCATTTTCCGAAACAAGAATTGAAAATTTTCCGTCAAAATCAGTAGTTGTAGATTTACCCGTTGCTTTTGAAACTACATTTACTCCTGGTAAATACAAGCCATTATTGTCTGTTACAATACCACTTATTGATTGTGCGTTAAGTAAACTTGTTACAAATAATAGAAACAAAAAACTATAAATGTTTTTCATAAATTATAATGTTTGATTTTTTGCTGGAATAAAAAATAGGCAAATGATTTAAAAGCAAATGTAAATGAGCATCATCAAGTATTGCTTTTAGAAATTTATTAAACAAAGTTGCTGTTTTATAGTTGAGAGAAGTTGCATAATAATATAAAAAAATTATATAATTGCTAGGTTATGAAATAGTTACACGCTTATTATGTTTAACTTTTTCATACCAAATAACTAATATAAAACCCATGCAATATTTATAGGTAATTGCAAAACACGAAGTTGTTCTTTTAAGACGGAATGGCCTGGAAAAATATGTTTGTCCTTAGATAATGATGTACAAAACATTATTCCAAAGACTCTTTTCTGATAACCAAACTCTTTATAAGATTAAATAGAAACTCTGCCGTTAATAGCAAAAACATAAGGCAAAATAGTTTTGCTGGGCAAAGCATTCTTTTCCCATCTTACGCCATTGTAACGTAAAAAATAATGATAGTTGGCAAAATAAAAAACGTTATCATTACCTTGCGCAAAACTCCAAACTTGATTTTTACCCTTGTAATGTGACTTGCTGAAATTTTCAACAAAGGGCAACAGTTCTTGAGATCGAACCTTTTGAATTAATGTAAATAGTCACTCCTTAAAAAGAGCTATTTTTAATTTCCACAAAAATAAGAATATTATTATCAGGATAGAAGTTGAACAATTTATTAAGCCAAAAAAT
>JAYVIN010000092.1:0-25409 GCA_043770135.1 Flavobacterium sp.
GTCATTAAGTTAAGGAAAAACCTTCTCGATTTTGTCATTCCGACAAAGGAGGAATCTCATTTGTTGCTCACATAATGTGATTTCTCCCTGCGGTCGAAATGACAAATAAACCCTTAACTTAATGACATTGACAGCGAACTGGCAAAGCAAATCTGCGGCTAATTTTTATCCTAAAACTATTTTTCCCTGATTATAAATCCCATATACTTTCCCTTTCAATTCTACTCCAAGAAATGCAGAATTCTTCGATTTTGATAAGATATTTTCTTTGGTAAAAATGCTTTTTCCATCGGGATTAAATAAAGTAATATTGGCTTTTTTACCTTCGGCAATGGTTTGTTTTTCAATACCGAAAGCAGTTTTTCCTGAAGTCAGTTTTTCAATTACTTTTTCCAAAGGCAAAACAGTTAGCAGTGCGCCAAAAGCACTTTCTAGTCCAATAGTTCCATTTTTTGCCAAATCAAATTCCATTTTTTTATGCTCAATGTCAATCGGGTTGTGGTCAGTCGTAATCATATCGATGGTGTTGTCCAGAATTCCTGCAAGCAATGCTTTTCGGTCGGTTTCCGTTCGGAGTGGTGGCGAAACTTTGTATCGGGTGTCGAAACCTTCTAGTGTCGAATCGGTTAAAACTAAATGGTGTACAGCAACGCTACACGTAACGTTCAACCCTTTGGCTTTGGCATCTTTTATTAATTGCACTGATTTTGCAGTTGAAATAGTTGGAATATGTAGTTTTCCGCCAGTGTATTCTAGTAAAAATAAGTTTCTGGAGATTTGTAATTCTTCGGCTAGATTAGGAATTCCTTTCAATCCCAGTCGAGTAGAAGCCACACCTTCGTTAGCAACGCCATTTCCTTTTATGTTCGAATCTTGGGCGAAAGCAATGACTAATCCATCAAAATCCTGAACGTATTGTAACGCTATTTTTAGCAAATTTGCATTGTCTAAACTCCTGTTGTAATCTCCAAAAGCAACAGCTCCCGCATTTTTCATATCGAATAATTCGGTCATGTCTTTGCCTTCACTTCCTTTGGTCAAAGCACCAATCGGGAACAGCTCGGTGGCAAAACCATTGGCTTTATTTTTTACAAAATTGATTTGCGATTGATTGTCAATAATCGGGTAGGAGTTGGGTTGCAATGCAATGGCTGTAAAACCACTTCGAGCTGCAACATTCAGTCCGTTTGCAATGGTTTCACGATCTTCAAATCCTGGTTCGCCAAGGGAAACGCTGCTGTCAAACCAACCTTGAGAAATATGTAAATTGTCAAGACTTACTTCCTGAACATTTTCGGGATTAGAAAGTGATTTTCCGATTTTTTTAATGCTACCATCAACAATTAAAATATCCACCGTCTGGTTGTGAAAAGGACTTTCGGAATCGATAATTTTGGCTTCCCGGATGATTGTATTCATAGTTTTTATTTAGTATTTGGAACTTGTGAGATGTAATTCAATTTTAACACATAGAAACATAGTTTTAAAATAATTATGCAAGACGTTTCACTTTATTTGAGAAAATCATAGCTATTCGATTCCAAGACCCGAGCTATAGCGAACCCAAGAATTGGGCTATCTCATTCTTTTTTCTATGTTTCTATGTGTTTAATTTCGTTTTTTATTTTAATTATATCCAACACTTTCTATTTCACAAATCGTATAATTGCTATTTCGATTGCTAGAAAAAGCAATGCAAATATAACAAACCATTTCCAAAGTTGATTGTCGGTTCTGTCGGTTTGTAAAGTGTCGAATAACGAAGCGATAGATTCCGAAGTTTCGTAGTCAGAAACTACATTTTCATCAACAGGTTCTATATTACTTTCGGTTCTGTTATAGTTGAAACTGATGTTTTCTATTATTTCATTTTTATTAAAAATGCCAAAATTACCCGCTTGAATCGGCAATTCATTAAACATTAATTTTACTTTACTGTTTAGAATTTGTTGTATGGGGATAAAATTTTCGGTATTATTTTTGACATTCAAAATGGCATCATTAGATAAAGTAGTATCTATGAATAAGTTGGTATTATTGCCAATAATTATAGCATTCACACCATTATTTAGATTGTTTACTGCCATTTTATAAAAAACAGGTACCACTAAAGGCGATTGTTGAAAATTTGAATTTTCCAAGTTTAAAGGAGCGGCAAAAACACAAATCGAACCAATAGGATTGTCGATTGAAGTTAAAAAAGGAGTTTGGTCTTCGTAATTTAAAACTGCAGGCGTTGCTGTTGCAATCTCAAAAGAATTATTTGTTTTAGGATACTGAAAATTATCAATTTTATTTTCGAAAACGCCATTAAATAATGGATTGTTGAAGTTGATTTTAGTGATTAATTGTTCTTTTTTTTCTAAAGTTTTGAATTGAATAGTTCCAAAATTGTTTAAAAACATGTTCAAATTTTCGATGGTGTTTTTTGCCGAAGGAATAAGAATAAGATTGCCCCCTTTTTCAACAAAAGATTTTAAGGTAGTTTGTAAGGCTTGTGGAATTTGGTCGAGTTCGTTCAAAACGATAGCATTTTGTTTTTCGAGCGCATTGTAATCTAGCGTTTCAATCGTTGAATTTGTATAATTGAATTCGTCACGAGTATAAATTCGGGATAAAAAGTTTGATTTTTCGGCTGTGCCAATACTGATAATATTTGTTTTTTTAGGTGCTGAAATGCTAAAATACAAATTGTTATCATATTGCAATCCGTTGTCCGTAACGGATGCATAACCGTGAAAATCCTTTTTCGGAATCGTAAAATAGATGGTTTTTTCCTTTGCTTCAATTTTGGTCAACGTCTTTGCAGTCAATTTGTTTTGGTTGTACAAAGCCACTGGAATCTGTTTGTTTTTTTCTCCAAAAACAGAAATTTTCAAACCAATTTCGTAGAAATCATCCAAAGTTTGATGAATGAAAACGCTGTCAATCGAAACATTGTTTTTTTGCTCTGCTTTTGGAATAATAAAATAAGTATTACTATCGGTACCGATACTTTTCAGTTGCTTAGGCTCAAGTCCAATGGCGTCCGTAATCACAATAATATCTTTGTTGAAAGCCAATTTCTTGGATTTTATTTTCGCCATGGCACTTTCGAGTTGAAAAGGCAAAGGACTGTATTGCAAGTTTTGCAACTCTTTTTGTATTGACTTTATGTTGGTATTCCAAAAGGTTTCGGAATTGGTAATCAGGGAGAAATTTTGATTTTCGGGAGTGTTTTCTAGTAATTCCTGAACGGCTCTTTTGAGCAATTCGCCCTTTTGACCTTTGGCTTGCATCGAAAACGAATTATCCAAAACGATATACATTTCGTTAGCACTGTTTTTGCTGTCTTTGGCTTTGAAAAAAGGTTGTGCAAAGGCAATAATAATGCAGGTTAGCAAAAGTAAACGTGTGGCTAAAAGCAGCCATTTTTTGATTTTAGAACTCTTTCTGGTTTGAATCGAAAGCTGCTTCAAAAATTGTACATTTGTGAAATATTCCTTTTTGAAACGGCGCAATTGGAACAAATGAACCAAAATTGGTATAACCAATAAGAATAAAAAATACAGTATTTCGGGATGTTTGAATTGCATTGGTCAAATATAGTATTTTGATTTTATATTTTGAATTAGGGTTTTAGATTTTGTTGGAATTTAGATTATATTTGGGAAATTTAATAGCTAATTGTAATCAAATATATTGTAATAATAAATTTTAACATAAACTACTCAACTTAAAATAAAATGATGAAAATATTCGCACTCCTTATTTCCATTTTTACATTAGGGGCAATGCAAGCCCAAAAAGATAAACTCAATTTAATTGTTGGAACATACACCAATTCCTGCGAAAGTAAAGGGATTTATGTTTATGAATTCGATACAAATTCAGGGGATTTCAGTTTCAAAAGTGCATCCGAACAATTGGTTAATCCGAGTTATTTAACTCTTTCTAGAACCAATGACATTGTTTATGCTGTGAGTGAAAACGATCAAAAACAAAGTGGTGCAATTGCACTGAAATACAATCAAGAAGACGAGAAATTAGATATCCTAAATAAAAGTGATGGCAAAGGGGCTGGTTCGTGTTATATAATTAATGATTATGCAACTGTACTAACAGCAAATTATGGAAGTGGTTCTATTTCTGTTTTTGGCAAAAATACAGATGGAAGCCTGACCGAAGTAAAACAAGTAGTACAGCACACAGGCAAAGGAATTAATCCCAAAAGACAAGATAAACCACATGTGCACATGGTTTATTTTTCGCCTGATAAAAAATATGTTTTGGCAAATGATTTAGGTACGGATATCGTTTCAGTCTATAAATACAATCCGAATAGCGAAAAGGAGATTTTAAAATTTCATAGTAGTGTTTCTGTTTCTCCCGGCGGAGGACCAAGACATTTAATATTCAGCAAAGACGGAAAATACGTTTATGTTTTACAGGAATTAGACGGCTCATTGATTACTTTTCGATATAAAAACGGAAAATTGAAAAAAGTTTCTGAAACATCAATTCTTCCCAAAGAATACAAGGGGAAAATTCAATCCGCTGACCTTCATATTTCGCCAGACGGAAAATTTCTTTACGCTACGAATCGTGGAGAAACAGGCGAAATAACACTTTTTAAAATGGGAAAGAAAGGAAAATTAGAATTCGTTGAGCAAATCAGTACGCTGGGAAAAGGACCTCGAAATTTTGCAATTGACCCTACGGGCAATTTTCTTTTGGTGGCGCACCAATACTCCAATACTATTGTGGTTTTCAAAAGAGATAAAACATCTGGAAGGCTTACTGCTACTGGAAAAAAAATCGAATTGTGTTCACCGGTTTGCCTGGTTTTTGAGGAATAGTTAAGATTGATTAGAAGAAAACAACTGCACAAACAATCTTAATACTTTGAGTTTGATTTAATTTTTTTTAAACGCATAGAAACATAGTTTTTATTGACTTTATAAAAAGGCATTTCATTTTAGAAGGTAAAAATATAGCTATGTGAAAACCAAGAATTGGTCTATCGTGCTCTTTTTTCTATGTTTCTATGCGTTTCATTTTTTATTTGTTTCAAATTATAATTATTACACCCAACGAGTAAATCATAGTTATTTACACCTTAACAAATGTTAACAAAATAGATTTTCAGAAACGATAATAAATTGTATTTTTACCGTTCAAAATTCAAAAAAATAAATGGGCAAAATCATTGCGATTGCTAATCAAAAAGGCGGTGTTGGAAAGACAACCACCTCTATAAATCTTGCAGCTTCCTTAGGTGTTTTAGAAAAAAAAGTGTTACTAATTGATGCTGATCCTCAGGCAAATGCAACTTCAGGCTTAGGAATCGATGTGGAAACTGTCGAAATAGGAACCTATCAAATTCTAGAACACAGCAATACTCCAAAAGAAGCAATTGTAAAAAGCTCAGCTCCAAATGTAGATGTAATTCCATCGCATATCGATCTTGTTGCTATCGAAATTGAGTTGGTCGACAAGGAAAATAGAGAATACATGCTAAAAAAAGCATTAGAAAGTATCAAAGAAGAATACGATTATATTATCATTGATTGTGCGCCATCACTTGGTTTACTTACTCTAAATGCTTTGACTGCTGCCGATTCTGTTATAATCCCAATTCAATGCGAGTATTTTGCGCTGGAAGGTTTAGGGAAATTATTGAATACAATAAAAAGTATTCAAAAAATTCACAATCCCGATTTGGATATCGAAGGTTTATTGTTGACGATGTATGATTCTCGATTGCGTCTTTCGAACCAAGTGGTCGAAGAGGTTCAAAAACACTTCAACGATATGGTTTTTGAGACTATAATTCAACGAAACGTAAAATTGAGTGAGGCGCCTAGTTTTGGAGAAAGCATTATTAACTATGATGCTACTAGTAAAGGGGCAAACAATTACCTGCAATTAGCTCAGGAAGTTATCACGAAAAACAGCAAATAGATTTATGGCAAAAGCACTTAAAAAACAGGTTCTTGGAAGAGGTTTATCAGCTTTGCTGAAAGATCCAGAGAACGATATAAAATCAGCTACAGATAAAAATGCCGATAAGGTGGTTGGTAATATTATTGAACTTGAAATTGAAGCAATAGAAATTAATCCGTTTCAACCTAGAAGTAATTTCAATGAAGAATCATTAAGAGAACTAGCCTCTTCTATCAAGGAATTGGGTGTTATACAGCCCATTACCGTTCGAAAATTAGCATTTAATAAATACCAATTAATTTCTGGAGAGCGACGTCTTCGAGCCTCTACTTTGGTAGGCTTGAAAACCGTTCCTGCCTATATCAGGATTGCAAATGATAATGAATCGCTTATCATGGCATTGGTGGAAAACATTCAGCGTCATGATTTAGATCCTATCGAAATTGCACTTTCCTACCAACGATTAATTGACGAAATTCAATTGACTCAAGAGCAAATGAGCGAACGAGTTGGAAAAAAGCGCTCTACGATTGCCAATTATCTACGACTTTTAAAATTAGATCCTATTATTCAAACCGGTATTCGGGATGGATTTATTAGTATGGGTCACGGTCGTGCGATTATCAATATTGAAAATCAAGACATTCAAACTGATATTTATCAGAAAATTGTGAGTCAGAATCTTTCGGTTCGTGATACTGAAGCCTTGGTAAAAAATTATCAAGAAAGTTTAAAACCAAAAGCCAAAGTCAAAGCAAAGTCAGCTTCATTTGAAATTGAAGAGACAAAAAAACAAACATTCAATACTTATTTTGGGACTAAAGTGGATGTTAGAATAGTTGGAAATGGTAAAGGTAAAATTACCATTCCGTTTCACTCTGAAGAAGACTTTAACCGAATTTTGAAATTAATAAAAAGCTAGTGCATAAACTCATTTTTATAGGATTACTTTTTTTGTTTTTGGGAAATCATATTGTTTTTTCACAAGAAAAAATGGAAATAATCCAGATGTCAAATGATAGTTTAAAATCGAATGATATTGACCCGCTAACCCCTGCAAAAGCGGCTTTTTATTCGGCTGTTTTACCGGGTTTGGGACAAGCTTTCAATAAAAAATATTGGAAAATCCCTTTGGTTTATGGTGCCATTGGTACTAGTGTTTATTTTTATATTGATAGCAAAAAAAATTACAATCAATATAGAGATGCTTACAAAAGAAGGTTAGAGGGATACTCAGATGATAAATTCTCCTATTTAGATGAAAGTAGGTTAATTGCTGGTCAAAAATTTTATCAAAGAAACAGAGATTTATCGGCTTTATTTATACTAGGTTTTTATGTTTTAAATATTATTGACGCTAATGTTGATGCGGCTTTAATTCAATTTAACGTTGGTGAAAACTTATCTGTAAAACCGGATGTTTATTCAAATGATGTAACATCAAGAGCCAATGTAGGACTAACATTCAGTTATAACTTTTAAGCCCACCCAACCCTCCCAAAGGGAGGGCATTAATGAAATAAATTAATAATAAGCATAAAAATAAATGAAAATAGCACTTTTAGGATACGGAAAAATGGGACAGACTATCGAAAGAATAGCCCTAGAAAGAGGTCATGAAATCGTTTTGAAAAAAGACGAGTTTAATACGTATGACGGTCTTTCGGATGCCGATGTTGCTATTGATTTTAGCATTCCACTAGTTGCAGTAGAAAATATTTCGAATTGTTTTCACGCTGGAGTTCCCGTTATATCAGGAACTACAGGTTGGTTAGAACATTATGATGAAATGGTTGCGCTTTGCACAGCAAAAAAAGGGGGTTTTATTTCGAGTTCCAATTTTAGTTTGGGTGTCAATCTTTTTTTCGAACTCAATGAATATTTGGCAAAAATGATGGCGAAATTCAATTCTTATTCCGTTGAAATGGAAGAAATTCATCATACTCAAAAACTAGATGCTCCGAGCGGAACCGCAATTTCATTAGCAAAAGCTGTTATCGAAAATAGTACTTATGCGAATTGGACCTTAGATAATCCACAAGAAAAACAGATTCAAATCGGCGTGAAAAGAATTGCAGATGTTCCGGGAACGCATACAGTGGCTTATAATTCTACTGTTGACACAATCGAAATAAAGCATACTGCTCACAATCGAGATGGTTTTGCTCTTGGTGCTGTAATCGCTGCCGAATGGATAGTAGGAAAACAGGGTGTTTTTACAATGAAAGATGTATTAGCCCCCTAACCCCCGAAGGGGGAACTGTAACAATAAAAAAATACTAATTTATAAATCTCAACTTCCTATAATAAATTATTAATTCCCCCTTCGGGGGTTAGGGGGCTTTTAAACTAAATAATTATGACAACATATCAATGGTTTGCTTTTTTCTTATTGCTTCAAGTAATACACTTTTTAGGAACATGGAAATTGTATGAAGCTGCCGGCAAAAAAAAGTGGGAAGCCGCAATTCCAGTTTATAATTCAATTGTTTTGATGAAAATTATTGGTCGTCCTACTTGGTGGACGGTATTGTTATTCATTCCGGTAATCAACCTGTTGATGTTTCCTGTTATTTGGGTAGAAACCTTGCGAAGCTTTGGAAAACGTTCTTCGATTGATACTTTTTTAGGGATAATTACTTTCGGATTATACATTTATTATGTGAGTTATACTCAAAAATTATCCTACAGAAGCGACAGAAGTTTAGAACCTGAAACTAAAACCGCCGATACCATAAGTTCGCTTTTGTTTGCGATTATTGTGGCAACATTAGTACATACTTACGCCATACAACCCTTTACTATTCCTACTTCGTCTTTAGAAAAATCATTATTAGTTGGCGACTTTTTGTTTGTGAGCAAAATGAATTATGGCGCTAGAGTTCCAATGACCACAATTGCTTTGCCTATGGTTCATGATACAATACCTTTAGCTAAAAGAAAATCGTATCTCAAGTGGCCACAATTGCCTTATTTTAGATTTCCTGCTTTCGAAAAAATTAAGAATTCGGATATTGTAGTATTCAACTGGCCCCTGGATACAGTCTACTTTTTTAGAGATCCTTCCGGTAGACATATTGATAAACCAATTGATAAAAAATCAAATTATGTAAAGCGTTGTGTGGGTATTCCCGGTGATAGTTTAGCTATAAAAGACGGGATTGTTTTTATTAACGGAAAAGAATTAGTCTTGCCAGAAAGAGCAAAACCACAATATTCTTATATGATAACATTGGACGGAAAAACTCCAATAAATTTTGAATATCTATTTAAAGATATGAATATAACGGATGGAATCAATTATGTAAATGAGCAAAAAGACACCATCGGAATAGCCGCTTTAACATTCGAAAATGCAGAACGAATGAAGAATGTTCCGGGAATAACCTCTGTTTCAAGGTACATTGAGAAGCGGGTTGAACAGGGAGTATTTCCTCACATCAACAAATGGAATCGAGACAATTATGGTCCAATCTATATTCCACAAGCTGGAAAATCAGTAGCTTTAAATCTAACGACACTTCCTTTTTATAGTCGCATTATTACTGAATATGAAAAAAACACACTAGAAATTAAAGGGTCTGATATTTACATTAACAATCAAAAAACAAAAACATACACCTTCAAACAAGATTATTATTGGATGATGGGAGACAACCGCCATAACTCTGAAGATAGTCGATACTGGGGTTATGTTCCTGCAGACCACGTGGTCGGTAAACCTATATTTATCTGGATGAGCATTGATGGCATTAACGGTCCTAAAAAAGATTGGAAAATTCGTTGGAAAAGATTGTTTACCACTGTTGGTGGTGATGGCCAACCACAATCCTATTTCCAATGGTTTGTATTCGTATTAGTAGCGTATTTTGTGGGTGAGTATTTTTGGAAAAAGAGAAAAAAGCAAACAGTTTAAAGGTTTAAATCTTAAACAAACAGCAATATTTAGATGAACATTCTTATTCACCCCACTTATTTTCCATCTATCAGTCATTTTGTGGCAATGGTTCAAGCGGATAGTATTGCTTTCGAAATGGAAGATAATTTCCAGAAACAAACCAACCGCAATCGAACTTACATTTATAGTCCCAACGGAATTCAGTTGTTAAATATTCCTGTAAAACATTCGAAAGTACCGCATCAAAAAACTAAAGAGGTCAAAATAGAAAATGATTTTGATTGGCAAAAACAGCATTTCAAATCACTGGAAGCGGGGTATCGAAGTTCTCCTTTTTTTGAATTTTTCGAAGATGACATTCGTCCTTTTTTCGAAAAAAAACATACTTTTTTGATGGATTTAAACCTCGAAACTTTCGAATTGATTTCGAATTGTATGCGTTTGAAATTGGCTTACGAAATTACTACCGAATATTTTCATGAAGTGGATTCTCAAAAGGTTTTCGATTTTAGAATTTTGGCAAATGGAAAAAAAGATCATTCGCAATTTGAAGTTTACTCACAGGTTTTTAAAGAAAAAGCTGGTTTTTTGAATAATCTTAGTATTCTTGATTTGTTATTTAACGAGGGCAAATATGCGATGGATTATTTGCGAACTCAGAAAATGGTTTTGTAATTCCATTATTCCATGGTTAATTTTGCCATGATAGGATAATGATCAGAATTTTCGAATTCCGGAAAACTTTCAAACTTTTTAATTTTCATGGTATCATCAGCAAAAATATAATCGATCCTAGCTGGGTAATATTTGAATTTATAAGTAGCACCAAAACCTACTCCAGCTTCTTCAAAACCGTCCTTTAGTTTGCCTTTTATATTTCGGTACACATACGAAAAAGCACTATTATTCATGTCACCACAAATGATTATTGGGTAAGCACATTCTTTTTTGTGTTCTTTTAGTATTTCGGCTTGTTGCTGTTGTTTTTTGAAAGCGATACTTATTCTATTCAATAATTTTTGGGATTTCCCTTGATTGATGGCATCAATATTTTCGTTAATATCGTGTATGTCAGGCGAAATTTTTATGGATTGCAAATGCATATTATAAACCCTAATAATATCTTTTCCTTTTTTGATGTCAGCAAAAATAGCGTTGTTGTTGGAGTTCGGAAAATCGATGTTTCCTTGATCAATGATTGGAAATTTAGAAAAAATGGCTTGACCTGTTTTTATTTTATTTCCTTCAATAAAAACATACCGATGTTGATACACTTTTAAATCGATATTAGCGGAATTGGAAAATTCTTGAATACAGAGAATATCTGGGTTTTTGTCATTGATAAAAGAACGAATATTGGTAGCAACATCGTCTGTGTCTAACCATTTAAAAACATTAAACAAACGAACATTATAACTCATTACAGTAAAATCTTTTTCGGAATCTAAAGGTTCTTTGGCTGAAAATTTGTAAAATTTAGTGATGAACGTTATGCCCATCAACAGCACCAAACCCGATAAAATCAATCGCTTTTTGAACTGCAATGCCCAATACAAAAAAAACAACCCATTTAAAATAAAAAACAAAGGCATAAACAAAGTCAGCACCGACAAAACAGGAAAAACTTTTGGTGCCAAAAATGGCAGAACATAAGCAATGAATGTTAATACAGTAAGTACTATATTCAACAGGAACATTATTTTGTTAAACCACGAAAGTTTTTTCATTTAGGTTTGTTTTTTAATTTCAAACTTTTTTATTTTCCCGATTGAAACAGAAATTCTTTTTCATCTTTTGATAAACAATCATATCCGGAACGACTTATTTTATCTAAAATTTCATCTATTTGCTGTTGTTGTTTATCCTTGGTAATTATTTTAGAAGTTGTCTTTTCTACCGGCTTTTTGTAATTTTTATGCACTTTTTTGAAAGGAGTAGCCGTAGATGTCGAAAACAAATTAACAAAAAAATGGATTATGTTCGAAATTATTTTACTTAAATCAGTGCCATTTTCTAATAGTTTTATAAAAACAAATCCAAAAAAGGCTCCTGCTAAATGCGCAATATGACCTCCAGTATTGTCAATACCCATTTGCATTAGATCGATAATAAGGATTACTAGGGTAATATGCCAAAGCTTAACATTCCCAATGAGCAGTAATCGTATATTCATCAAAGGGCTGTAAGTGGTGGTTGCTACAAGAATCGCCATAATTGAAGCCGATGCTCCCACAATTGGCGAAATGATGTTCATTAAATAAAAACTCAAGACAAAAACGATACCCGAAAAAACAGCAGCTATTAGATATAATCCCAACAACTGCTTTTGAGTGAAAAAAGTTAAAAAAAGCTGAGAGGTAAAATTCAACAATATCATATTAAAAAAAATATGAAATAGGTCTGAATGAAAAAAAGCATACGTAACTAGCGACCATGGTTTCCATAAAAAGGCTATTGGATTAGAAGATAAACTCACATAATGAAGAAAATCGATGTCAATACTGGCATATTTCAACAATCCAAAAAGCACATACGAAACTAGGAAACAAGCGATGTTCCAGTAAATTAGCTTTTGTGCTATTCCACCGAATTTGTATTGTGCTTTCAAGTCGTCTAGAATACTGTTCATTTTAGTGTTATAGTTTAAAGGTTTAAGAGTTTAAGGTTTAAAAAGTTTAAGGTTTAAAAAGTTTAGGGGTTGTTGCTAGTTCCCCCTTAGGGGGTTAGGGGGCTAATTCCACCTGTTTTTGTTAAACTCATTTTTTTTCCAAAACCACATCATAATAAATCCTGTTACTGCACCGCCAATATGGGCAAAATGTGCAATTCCTGTACTTCCTGCTCCAAAGATAGATCCTCCTTTAAAGCCCAAAAATAAATCGATTGCCAATATTCCAGGAACAAAATATTTTGCCTTTATAGGTACTGGAATGAATAATAAGGCTAATTCGGCATTTGGCATCATAAATGCAAACGCCACTAACAATCCATAAATAGCACCTGAAGCACCTACAACGGTACTTTTTGAAATCATAGAAGCTTCAGCAATACTGTTGAATTGTTCTTGAGTACACTTCACTTTTTCTAAAATAGTATTGATTTCTCCTGACATCATTTTTCCTTTTTCATCAAAAAGACTACTATAATCGGCATTTAATAACTGATGTATTTCTGAGGCAGATAAATTTAAACTGGCAACATTCGATAATAGAGATTGTATTTCAAAATAATTGACTGCAGAATGGAGTAGGGCTGCTCCCAATCCACAAGAAATATAAAAAAACAAGAATTTTTTGCCACCCCAAAAATGTTCTAAAGCACTTCCGAATGAATATAACGCCATCATATTAAATAAAAGATGCGCAATATTAGGCAAGGGAGCATGCATAAACATGTGCGAAAGGAATTGCCAAGGTCTAAAACTATCACTTTCTGGATAATAAAGGGCAAAAAAATCATAAGATATAGGAACTAATTGCGAACCTATAAAAAAGATGATATTGATAATCAATAACTGCTTGACAACTGGAGTGAAATTCATCATAGGGCAAATTTTTTGTCTAAATCTTCCACACGCATCGTGATGAAAGTGGGTTTTTGAAATGGGGAAACATTGGGGTCTTTACAAGCAAAAAGTGCATTTACTAAATTTTCCTGTTCGTTTTGAGTCAAATAAGTACCCGTTTTTATGGCTAAACTTCGTGCCATAGATTTGGCAATCGTATCGTTTTGGCTGTAACTACTTTCTGGAATTCCATCTTGTAAATCGCTAAATAATTTTTCTAACACCAGAGAAGCTTCACTTTCGGACACATTGATAGGCAATCCCGAAATGACTATGCTTTCATTATTGGTTTCTTCAAAAACAAAACCAGTATTGGTTAATGAGGGTTTTAATTCTTCAATTAACTGCATTTCTCCTTTGGTAAAATACAAATGTAAAGGAAATAACAACTGTTGACTCGAGGCAAAATGTAAGGTAATATTGGATAGAAATTGTTCGTATAAAATGCGTTGGTGCGCTCGATGTTGATCCACAATAATCATCCCTGATTTAATAGGATTTACGATGTATTTTTTATGAATCTGGTGAGTTTTGTGGACCAATTGCTCTACATCTTCACCATCAAACAAGGAAGATTTTACCTCGTTGGTATTGAATGAAATCGGTTCTAATTCTTCTGTATCTGTATTTAATCCTAAATACAAACTTTCCCAATTTGCGGTAACTTCTTGTTTTCGGTACGAAGTAGCATAAGGCTGTTTGCTAGGTTTGTCTTCTTTAGAAAACGGATTGAAACTCCCGTCCACTTGAACGGTAGGTATTTGTGTTTCTAGATCTTTGTAGTGATACGGAGTGTCTAAATTGGCATCACGCTCAAAATCTAAAATAGGTGCTACATTAAACTGCCCCAAACTGTGTTTTATAGCAGCGCGGATTATGGCGTATAAAGCCGATTCATCGTCAAATTTAATTTCTGTTTTGGTAGGATGAATATTGATATCGATTGTATTTGGTGGTACTTGAAGGTGCAAAAAATAACTAGGTTGTGCGCCGTCTTTCAAAAGTCCGTCATAAGCCGCTATTACTGCGTGGTGCAAATACCCACTTTTAATAAATCGATCATTGACAAAGAAAAACTGTTCGCCACGATTCTTTTTGGCAAACTCAGGTTTACTCACGAAACCTTGAATAGTAACAATTTCGGTTTCTTCGTTTACCGGAACTAACTTTTCGTTGGTCTTTCCAGAAAAAACACCAACTATTCGCTGTCTTAAACTGCAGGATTGCAAATTGAACATTTCACTTCCATTGTGATAAAAAGTGAAATAAATTGTAGGGTGTGCCAAAGCCACACGTTGAAACTCATCGACAATATGACGGTATTCTACCGTATGTGACTTCAAGAAATTGCGACGAGCTGGAATATTGAAAAATAAATTTTTGACGGCAAACGAAGTGCCTTTTGGCAAAACAGCAACCTCCTGAGAAATAAATTTACTTCCTTCGATAACAATATGAGTTCCTAGTTCTTCTTGATCTTGTTTGGTTTTCATTTCTACATGAGCAATTGCAGCAATTGAAGCCAATGCTTCTCCTCGAAATCCTTTGGTATGCAATGAAAATAAATCCTCGGCATGGCGAATTTTTGATGTGGCATGACGCTCAAAACACAAACGGGCGTCGGTAACACTCATTCCTTTTCCGTTATCAATGACTTGAACCAATGATTTCCCAGCGTCTTTTATAATTAATTTTATATCATTTGCTCCAGCATCAACCGCATTTTCCAGTAATTCCTTGACTACCGAAGCGGGTCTTTGCACGACTTCTCCAGCGGCAATTTGGTTGGCAACATGATCAGGAAGTAATTGAATAATACTAGACATTAAAAAAGTTTAAAGTTTAAGGTTTAAAATTTAAACCCAAAGTTCACAAATTTAAGGATTTTCTATTGGGATTTATAACTTAATTTATTTAATAAAATGTTTAAATTGGTATTTCTGATTTTTAGCACAAAAAAACTATATTTACAAAAAAACCAGTACGCCAAAAAGGGTAATTAGAGTAGGCAATTAAATTAAAAAGATTATGAAAATATTTAAAGTTATTTATGTTTTACTATTTGTAGTTACATTAGTATTTTCTGGATGTAGCAAAGATGAGGCTAAGGACGATTCAGACTCTAGCCTTTCTATAAATACACAAGATGTATCGGCTAAAATCCCCACTAATCTGGATGATAAATCCCCAGAGACTTCATTTGAAATCCAATACATGATTGCTATGATGGGTATTACTGAGGGATTTACCAATTCTAAACCCGCAGCAAGAACTACGAGTAGAACTGCTGGCGACACTTGGGTTTATGATGGATATACTATCACATATACTGAAAACACTAGTGAAACCCAGTATTTATATAGTTATACTATTAAAAAAAGCAACACAACGTTTTACACGATTAACGGATGGTTAAACAAGAATGGTTCAGCAGGACACTGGGATTTGAGTTTGTTATACGGTGTTTCAGGTGATGATGAAACCCTAAATATCGATTTTGATTGGACTAAAAATAGTTCTAATAATTATTACTTAGATATGGTTTTTGATTTTAGAGGGGATTACACTTCTCGACTTGTAGCCAATATTTATAATAATGGTTCTGGAGATTTAAGTAGTTATGATGATGGAGAACTTGAATTTAAATCCAATTGGAATGCCAATGGTTCAGGGTCTTATATTGATTATACTGAAACACCACCGACTACTACTAATTTCTAAAAATAGTTTTAAATTTAAAAAACCGCCTATTCTTAATTTAAAGAACAGGCGGTTTTCTATTTTGGTAAACCTACTTAATAAAAAGCTATTCCTCTAATAACGGTAAACCTTCTAATTGCAATGTACCAGACGACAATAAGGATTGGTTTTTCATTGGATGACTAATCGAGGCTTGTTGTCTTAAATACGCCATTTTTATTGCTGCAATCGCTGCTTCGGTTCCTTTGTTTCCGTGAATTCCACCACTTCTATCAATAGATTGTTGCATTGTATTGTCGGTAAGAACGCAAAAAATAACAGGAATATCAGTTTCTACATTCAGGTCTTTAATTCCTTGGGTAACGCCATCGCACACAAAATCAAAGTGTTTGGTTTGTCCTTGAATGACACAGCCAATTACGATTACTGCATCTACATTTTGTGTTTGTAACATTTTTTTGGCTCCATAAACAAGCTCAAAACTGCCAGGAACATTCCACCGAATAATATGTTCTGCGGGTACTTCGTTATCTGAAAAACCTGTAACAGCTCCTTTAAAAAGCCCTTCGGTTATGGTATCATTCCACTCAGAAACAACAATCCCAAACCGAAAATTTTTTGCGTTTGGGATTGAGTTTTTATCGTATTCGGATAAGTTTTTATTTATAGTTGCCATCTTTATTTTAAGATTTTAAAGTTTAGATTTCAGATTGTAAAAATACGAATCTAAAATCTAAAATCTGCAACCTAAAATTATATTATTGCGCTAATCCGATTAATACATCTACAGATCCAGCTTCGGGAGTGGCTTCAAAATTTTCTTTAATGTCGGTAAAATATTTAAGAGCATCTTCCTTTTTACCTAATGCTAAAGCTATTTTACCAGCTTTTAATAAAAAACGAGGTGTAGTAAAATCGTTTTTATTCGATTCCGCTGCGGCTAAGTAATTTTCAAGGGCCTCACTCGGTTGTTTCTTTTGAGAGTAGGCGTCTCCAATTGCCCCTTTTGCCAATGCATTCAAAATAGCATCTTCTGATTTGAATTTTCCTAGATAATCGATAGCTTCGGTATATTTTGCAGTATTCAAATAAGCAATACCTGCATAATAATTAGCTAAATTTCCAGCATCGGTTCCGGAATATTTATCGGCTATTTCAACAAAACCTATTGATTTTTTGTCTCCTTTTAATGCCAATGTATATAATGAATCACTCGAAGTACCATCGACTGCTTTTTGGAAATTTTGTTGTGCCTGAAACATTTCGTTTACCGCTTCGTCTTGTTGAGGCGCCACAACAAATTTTTGATACACTAAATAACCTACAGTAAATAATGCAATAGCAGCAACAATTCCGATAATTATTTTTTGGTTTTTGGCAACAAAATCTTCCGTTTTTGAAGCTGTTTCGTCTAAAGCTGAAAATACGCCAGCGGTGGTGCTGCTTTTTTCAAGTGCTATTAAATCTGCGTTTGTATTTTCTACAACTTCTTTAACTTCTTTTTCTTTTGGTGCTTTATATCCTCTTTTATTGTAAGTAGCCATTTCGTTTTATTTAGTGAGTCGCAAAAATATAATTTTTATTCAAATCTAAAACCACTTTTATCGATATTTTTCAATAATTTGCACCCATATAGAGAAATCAGTTGTGATATCAATACTAGTAAGCCTTTTCAATGCACTTAAAAAAAATATCCTTATTCAATTATAAAAATTTTTCCGAAGCTAATTTCGAATTTGTAGACAAAATAAATTGTTTTGTTGGCAAAAACGGAATTGGAAAAACCAATGTTCTTGATGCAATTTACCATTTATCAAACGGAAAAAGTTATTTTAATCCCCAGACGGTTCAAAACATCAAACACGGTGAAGATTTTTTTGTCATTGATGGTGAATTTGAAATTAATGACAGAAATGAAATGATAACGTGCAGCCTAAAAAAAGGGCTAAAAAAAGTACTGAAACGCAACGGAAAAGTATATGACAAATTTTCGGAACATGTAGGGTTTATTCCTTTGGTCATTATATCTCCAGCGGATAGGGATTTGATTATAGAAGGAAGCGAAACCAGGCGAAAGTTTATGGATAGTGTTATTTCTCAATTGGACTCGGAATACCTTAAACAACTCATTCAATATCAAAAAATTATAAGCCAACGCAATGCTTTATTGAAGTATTTTGCTTTGAATCATGTATTTGAAAACGATACGCTTTCCATTTACAATGAGCAACTAAATGGCTATGCTACAACTATTTTCGAAAAAAGAAAAGAGTTTGTCAATCAGTTCATTCCAATTTTTAATAGTCATCATCAAGCTATAACTGGTTCGGAAGAAACGGTACAAGTAGTGTATCAAAGTCATTTATTTGAGAATAATTTGATCACTCTTTTAGAAGAAAACATCAATAAAGATAGGGCTTTGCATTATACTAGTGTGGGAATTCATAAGGATGATTTGTCTTTTGAAATTGAGCATCATTCGATAAAGAAATTTGGTTCTCAAGGGCAGCAAAAATCATTTTTAATTGCCTTAAAATTAGCCCAATTTGAATTTATTAAAAATAAGTCTGGACTAAAACCTATTTTGCTTTTTGATGATATTTTTGACAAATTAGACGAATATAGGGTAGCCAAAATAATCGAAATGGTCAATAACGATGCTTTTGGGCAGCTGTTTATTTCCGACACGCATCCGGAAAGAACTGAAAATATTGTAAAATCGAGTCATCAAGTGTACAAAATATTCAATTTGTAACTCCATTGTTACTTTTATTATTTTCTTTTCCAAATCAAATTTTATTATTTTAGCCTTATCAATACTTAATTCAGAACACATTTAATATGCTATCCAAAGACAGTTTACAATTTCTTGATGATTTAAAAGCGAATAACAATCGGGATTGGTTTTTAGACAACAAAAAGCGATATGAACTTTTCAAAAAAGACTATCATCAATTGGTAGCGGATTTTTTGGATGTAATGAAACCACTCGATGCTTCTTTAGAGATGCTTGAAGTTAAGAATTGTACTTTTAGAATTAACCGTGATATTCGGTTTTCTAAGGACAAATCCCCTTATAAAGATCATTTAGGCGTATGGCTATCAAGTGGTTCCAAAGGGAATAATCGCGCAGGTTACTATGTTCATATTGCCAGAGAAGGAAGTTTTGTCGCAGGTGGTTTTTATTGTCCTGAAGCTCAGGATTTAAAAAAAATACGCAAGGAAATAGCGTATTTCTATGAGGATTTGGATGAAATTTTAGCAAACAAAAATTTCAAAAAAGTATTTAATGATTTTGATAGAAATGAAACTAATGTGCTCAAAAATCCACCCAGAGGATATGAAAAAGAGCATCCCGCTATCGAATATTTAAAATTAAAAAGCTTCGAAACTTCTCAGAAATTTGATATTAAAGAAATTTTAGAACCTGATTTTGTTGCTAGAATGTGCCAAAAATTAATTCTTTTGAAACCTTTGAACGATTTTATGAATCGAGCGCTAACTTTTGAAGAATAACGCATCGAAATGGAAAAAAGAAAGATACTTTTTTTAGGAGAAACCTACAGAGCCGATGCCATCACTTGGATGAATGGACTGAAAGAGTTTGGCGATTTTGAGATTATTACTTGGGAATTAAAAACCCCTAACAAAACCTTTTTTAGTAGAATAGCTCGTGTTTTAGAATATTGCTTAGCTCTTTTTAAAATTAGAAAAATAATACAATTGCAAAAACCCGATATGGTCATTGCCGAAAGAACAACTAGTTATGGTTTTTTGGCAGCCTTAACTGGAGTAAAACCTGTTGCGATTGCACAACAAGGCAGAACCGATTTATGGCCAGAAAATGGCGTTTCAATTCCGTTAAAAAGAATGATTCAAAAATATGCTTTCAAAAAAGCTGATTTGATTCATGCTTGGGGACCCGTAATGACGGTTTCTATGAAGGCTTTGGGTGTTGACATGAATAAAGTATTGGTTTTACCTAAAGGCATTGATGTCGTAAAATTCAACAACAAAAATAACATCAATTCCGAAAAAATAACCGCCATTGTCACACGTGCGTTGATGTCAGAATATCGACATGAGGTTATCCTAAAAGCCTTTGGATTATTGAATCAAAAAGGAATCGATTTTAAATTGACTATTGTAGGCGATGGGAAACTTTATAACCAATTAAAGCAATTGGCTCAGGAATTGCATATCGAACACAAGGTTGAATTTACTGGTTTAGTTCCCAACACAAAATTACCAGAGTTGTTACAAGATTCCAATTTTTATATCAGCATGCCTATAACCGAAGGGCTTTCAGCATCATTGTTTGAAGCAATGGCTTCCAAATGTTATCCAATTGTGTCTGATATTCCGGGAAATCAAAGCTGGATTAAACACCGCGATAACGGTCAATTAATTGTTATTGATGATTATGAAATGCTTGCCAAAGAAATGCTTTGGGCTTTCGAAAACAAAGAACTTCGTGAAAATGCGATTATTCAAAATCGAAAATTTGTAGAAGATCATGTAAATTACACGATTAATATGAAAATTATAGCCGATAAATACCACGAATTGATTCGTTTATCAAAACTAAATTAATAAAACACATCACGTATTTTATGGAAATTCTATCTCATTTCTCCCTAAAAAAATTCAATACTTTTGGTATAGAAGCCAAAGCACGAAAATTTGTTGCAGTTCATAATGTGGCTGAATTAAGAGCTGTTTTGGAACAAAATAAATCTCAAAAAAAGTTCATTCTTGGCGGAGGTAGTAACATGCTTTTGACAAAAGACGTTGATGCACTGGTTATTCATCTTGATTTGAAAGGAAAAAAAATAATCGAAGAGGACGAAGATTTTGTTTGGGTCGAAAGTCAAGCTGGCGAAAACTGGCATGAATTTGTACTTTGGACCATCGAAAATGATTTTGGAGGATTAGAAAACATGTCACTTATTCCCGGAAATGTTGGCACAACTCCAGTTCAAAATATTGGTGCTTATGGAGCAGAAATCAAAGATACTTTTGTTCGCTGTCAAGCAATGAAAATTGAAACCCAAGCATTAAATACTTTCACTAAGGAAGAATGTCATTTTGGTTATAGAGAAAGTGTTTTTAAAAATGAAGTCAAAGACCAATATATCATTACTTCGGTGGTTTTTAAATTGACAAAACGCAAGCATAATATCAACACATCTTATGGAGATATTAGTGCAGAGTTGGCAAAAAATAATATTACTATCCCAACATTAAAAGACGTTAGTAATGCGGTTATCAGCATTCGTCAAAGCAAACTACCAGATCCAAAAGTATTGGGCAATAGTGGGAGTTTTTTTAAAAATCCAATTGTATTAAAAACGGATTTTGAAAAAATTCACCAGCAATTTCCAGAAATGAAATATTATGAAGTTTCTGAAACCGAAGTGAAAATTCCTGCGGGCTGGCTCATAGAACAAGCCGGTTTCAAAGGAAAACGTTTTGGAGACGCGGGAATTCATGAAAAACAAGCTTTGGTTTTGGTCAATTATGGTAATGCAACAGGATTAGAAATATTAAATGTTTCTAAAATTATTCAAGAAACCATCTTCAAAACCTATGGGATTCGTATCGAAGCCGAAGTAAATGTGATTTAGATTTTAGATTATTTTTTCCTAAAACTAATTATCAAATAATAATGAATATTTGATATTTGATAATTACCTTTGCATTCTGTTTTAAAAAACATATTAAACGCTGATGCTACTACTTATTTTTTACTTTTTTATTGTTATCGTTGTCGTACAACTTTTATATTATTTAATGGTTTTTGGAAAGTTTTCATTTGCAAAAGCACCAAAAACCGCAGCAAAAAAGATAGGTATTTCAGTAATTGTTTGTGCCAAAAATGAAGCTGATAATGTAATTCAATTTATTCCTTTATTGGCTGAACAAGACTATCCAAATTTTGAAATTATATTGATTGATGATGCTTCGAGCGATGCTACTTTAGAAATTTTTGAAGAATTCGAAAAAAAATATTCCAATATTAGATTAGTTAAAGTAGAAAACAACGAAGCTTTTTGGGGCAACAAAAAATATGCTTTGACTTTAGGAATAAAAGCTTCTCTAAAAGATTATCTATTATTTACTGACGCCGATTGTTATCCAGCAACAAAAGATTGGATAACCACTATGAGTTCCCAATTTACGATGAATAAAACAATCGTTTTGGGGTACGGTGCTCACCAAAAAATTTCGGGTTCTTTTCTGAATAAAATCATTCGTTTTGAAACGATGCTTACGGCAATTCAATATTTTTCTTGGTCGAAATTAGGCTATCCTTATATGGGAGTTGGTCGAAATTTAGCCTACAAAAAAGAAGAGTTTTACAATGTGAATGGCTTTATCGATCACATGAAAATCCGTTCAGGAGATGATGATTTATTTATCAATCAAGTAGCCAATTCCAAAAATACCGCTACATGTTATTTGCCAGAAAGTTTTACTTATTCGATGCCAAAAACTACATTTAAGGATTGGTTCAATCAAAAACGGAGACACCTTACATCGGCAGATTTATACAAACCTTTTGACAAAGTCCGCTTACTACTTTTTTATGCGTCACAGTTATTTTTTGTGCTTTTTTCGATCATTTTATTAGCCTTTCAATACCAATGGATTATTGTGTTAAGTATTGTTGTAATTAGGTATATATTTGCGTGGATTTCTTTAGGTTTTGCTTCTGGAAAATTAAAAGAAAAAGATGTCATGTATTGGTTTCCAATTATCGAAATAGTACTTGTTTTTACTCAATTGAATATCTTTATTACTAATATTTTTTCAAAACCACTCCATTGGAAATAATTTCACAAATAGAAAAAGCAAAGAAAGGTGATCAAGTAGCCTTCACTTTTCTATTGGATTTTTATTGGAATGATGTGTATGGTTTTATGCTGAAACGCACCGAAAACGAAACTAATGCCGAAGATATAACCATCGAAACCTTTTCTAAAGCGTTTGATAAAATTGAAAGTTACAATCCTGAATTTCAATTTAACACTTGGTTGATAGCCATTGCCAAAAATGTCCATATTGATCTATTGCGAAAAAAGAAATCAAGTCTTTTTGTAGAAATCACTGAGGACGATAATCATCAAGCCTATACCATTGCCGACACCTCACCATCGGCAGAGGACGTGTTGATTATTGAGCAAAATCTTTCTCGATTATTGCAATTTATCAAAGCACTTAAACCGCATTATCAAGAGGTAATACAACTGCGTTATTTTCAGGAAATGAGTTATCAGGAAATTGCTAATAAAATTGGCGAACCTCTGAGTAATGTGAAAATAAAACTGCTTCGTGCCAAAAAATTATTGGCAGAAATTATTCAAGAAAATCGTTGAATTAGAATCAAAATTCTTTCTATTTATCATACTAAACACATTCGAGCTTACGTTATCGAATAAAACAGCTACTCTATGAATTGAAAATACTTAACCCATAAACACTATGAATTATGTCAAAATTAAGTATTTACGAAACCGGCTGGATTAATCTAGTATTCGAAAACAGAAACAAGGAATATGGTGCGTATCAACTGCGTCGTGATTATGTAAAATCTTCTTTAAACGCTCTTTTTACAGGAATAGTATTCGTAACTGTGCTGGGATTTCTTTCTAAAATTACCTGGTTTGCCCCCAATCCAATCCAACTTGAAACCCAAATTCCTCCAATTATTGATGAAGAATTAATTGTTACAAATGTTTATATTCCGGAAAGGAAAAATAATAATATACCAGAAATTCCAAGTAAAACAACCGAAGCTCCTATTATAAAAGATAACCTAACCAACCCAATAATTGTTCATTCCACTGAATCATTTCCTGAGATCACGAAAAATAAAGAGATAACCAATCAAACTACAAGCGCTTCAGATAGTCAAGGTGCTAACTTTTCAAATTCAAACTCAGGCTCAAGTGATGGTGCAGGATATGTCGAACCAACAGATTACGGAAATTCAATTGTTAACGCAACTTCTTTAGATAAACTACCTGAATTTCCCGGAGGAATAGCTAAGTTTTACTCTTATGTTGGGGATAATTTCGAAAAACCTGAAATAGAAGACAATGAATCTATTCGCGTGTTTGTAAATTTTATTATCGAAAAAGATGGAAGTATGACAGGAATTCAGGTAAAAAATGATCCTGGGCATGGGATTGGAAAAGAAGCCATTCGAGTGTTAAAATCACTAAAAACTAAGTGGATTCCTGGAATGGTAAATTCAAAAGCGGTTCGAACTGCGTATAATTTACCAATTACGATTCTTTTAGAATAGCAATTTTTTCGATTTAGTTCAATAGCAGCCCCATAAAAGGCTGCTTTTTTTATGATGTGGACTATTAATTGTTAATAATATTTTTAAATTCTCACTAAAAAAATATGTTTTTAAATTTATTTATTTTACTTTTACGTTAATTTAATGTTAAGCTTTTGTAAACAAAGTGTAAATTAATTGTTATTCAAAACTTAAAAATGAAACTAAATAAGTATTAATTTAAAACTAAAAAAGTATGAAAACCTTCAAATCAATGCCAAAAAAATGTTGTGTTTCTAAAATAAATAAGGCTTGTGCATTATTTATAATGATTACCACATTGTTATTAATTTCAACTACTAGTTATTCAAGAAATAATTTAATTTCTAATTCCGAATGGACAATAAAACAAGTCCAAACACTATTTTTAGATTCAATTATAAAAAAGAATATAGTTACTACTGACCTTCAAAACACAAACGAAAGACTTATTATTAAACTGAATGAATTGGATAAACTAGCCGAATTTCCTGGAGGAATGGAAAAGTTTTATGAAAAAGTTATTGATAGATTAGATGCTTCTGAATTGAGTTATACTGGGTTTACTCAAATACATGCTTCATTTATTATTGAAAAAGATGGCAGTATGAGTGGAATTGTAGTGGATTCAACTTTGGATTCAGAATTGAAAAAAGAAATAATTGATGGTTTGAAATCCATCAAGGCTAAATGGTCTCCAGCAACTTTAGATAATAAACCCGTTCGTATTTCCTATTCTTTACCCATTGTTTTGAATTTGGATTAATTAAATTCCAAAGCTCATATAATAAAGTCCAAAATATAAGATTATTTTTCTCTCCGTAGGAGTCGCACAACATGAGAGTAGGGACGCTTTACAGCTTGAAAAACGGTGTGGTAAGATTGGATTAAATATAATAATACCGATTAGCAATATATAAGAGTCCAATAAATTGTACTCAATATATTGTCTATCGGCATTAACCATTGTAAAATTTTAAAAAGGATTAGAC
>JAYVIN010000093.1:0-8610 GCA_043770135.1 Flavobacterium sp.
ATTTCGCTTGACGGAAAAATAAATCCGTATTCTTTTGCGTGCGAAATTACATTCTTAAATAAATCTTCTTGTTTTGCCATAGTGGTGCAAAAATATAAAAAGGGAACATAAAAAAAAGAAAAAGTTTACTTTTACAGTTTCAATTTTGCTGATTTTTATAAAAAAGTAGTAGTTAATTCTTAAATTAGGTCTCGATTAAAGGAATTTTTTTAGGTTTTAAAAAAAATCTATTTTTTTATTAATTTGAATTTCTCTGTTTTTCCATCTTTTTCTATTGTAAGAATATAAAAACCAGTTGGAAGTCCTGAGACTTGAATTGTTTTATGATTAGATATCCCAACCAGAATTTGTTTACCTGCGGTATCAAAAATATTAAAATTAAAATCTACAGGACTATAATTGTAAACCTCAACGAAATCTATAGCTGGATTAGGTGCAATATAAGGCAAATCTTTAACTGATATTTCAGAAGTTGTAGTAGATTTTTGACTTGCTAGCACTTCTGACTCTGCATCATTATTCTGATTGATTGTTACTGAATTATCTAAAATCGGATTCTCTAAAGTACAATTCTTTTTTATATGAGATTCTAAACTTTTATTGTAATATTTTTTCTCATATCCTAAGGCTCTAGATTTTTGAAAATATGCACAAGCTTTTTGATTTTCACCTAAATCGCTATAAACAATTCCTAAGTTTTTATTTGCTACAGCGTTTTTGTTGTTTATTTCAAGTGCTTTATTTAAGTCTCCGATTCCTAATTCGGTTTTGCCTAATTTGTGATACACTAAGCCTCGAATAGTTCTTAAATCATCCTCTACATTTCCATATCCATTTTCGTATAATCCTCGTTCACTTTTAAAAGCAATATTGACACAATCTAATGCTTTTTGATATTGCTCCATTTCCAAATAAATATGACTTAATACCCAATTTGCAAAATTATGATTTGGTTTTGTGCGAGTTACTTCCTCTAGAAAATAAAGTGCCAATCGATAATCTTCCACTTGAATAGCAAAAGCGGCTCCTAAATTGTAAAGATAAATATTTGAAGTAGGTTCAGCTTGAACCGCTTTCAATTTATACTCAATACTCAAATAATCATTTTCATAGCGAGAATAAATGGAGGAGAGTCTACTATAAATATCGGCTAACTTTCTATTCAAGCTGTTTATCTTTTCTGTTTCAGATTCTTTCGTATTTACTTTTGCGTTTTCTAAAAGATCTTTTAAAAATAAAAAATCTAATTCAGAAACTATATTATTGCTCAAATAATCTTGACTAACGGCTCTGCTATAAATTAAAGAAAAATTATTTGGGTTTGTTTTCAATAACAAATTACATCTTTCAATATTTGCATAATTCGATTCAGTTATCTCTTTATTTTTAAGATTAAATTCTTTGAAATAGTCTTTTCTGTAACTAAGGACACCTTTTTGGTATAACCAAGAAGTCATCAGTTTTCCTTCGGTCGAAAATTTTTGACAAAGACCTTCTAATTGTTTTTTCTTATTGAAATAAAATTTTTCATTTAGTCCGCCAACTAAGTGATAAGTTTTAATACTATCCAATATTTGGTCTGAACCGATGTAAGATTCTCGGGCTACTAGTCCATTTTTGAAAAATGATTTTGCAACCGAAGCTTCTTTTTTTACTTGCCCAGTCACTATGTTTGAGCTAATAACAAAAAAAATAAAGTAGCAAATTATTGATTTTTTTAAATCCATTTCTATTCAGTTACAAATATTTAAAATTAAAAGATGACCTTTTTTTAATTGTAAATCTAGAGTTTTTATTTAAAAATAGTTGCATTTTTGTAATAAAAACCATCAAATGGTAAAAACTGTTTTTAAAACCATTATCAATTTATTTTTTCCACCAGTATGTTCAGGTTGTCATTCTTTATTGATATCGAATGAAAATATAATATGTACCCTTTGTAGACATAACCTTCCGTTGACCAATCATCATTTGAATCCAGAAAACGAAGCTTTCAAAAAGTTTTATGGTAGAATTCCTGTCGAATACGCCTCGGCGATGTTGTATTTTCATAAAAAAGGAATTGTTCAAGAATTAATTCACAACTTGAAGTATAAAGGAAAAGAGGAAATTGGAACTATTCTTGGCGAATGGTATGCCGAAGATTTAAAAAACAATCGAATATTACAATCGGTTGACGAAATTATTCCCGTGCCTTTACACAAACGAAAACTCAGAGAAAGAGGCTATAATCAAGTAACTAATTTTGGTCTAGCCTTATCAAAAGATTTAAAAGTCCCATATAATCCTGATATATTGGTTCGAAATATTTACTCCAAAACCCAATCCAAAAAAAACTTACTGAACAGAAGCGAAGGAATGGAGGCTACTTTTGATGTTGCTTTCTCCGAAAAAGACCATAATAAACATTTCTTATTAATAGATGATGTTCTTACTACAGGTTCTACTCTAGACGCTTGTGCTCATGCTTTACTAAAAATTCCCGGAACAAAAATTAGTGTTGTGTGTATGGCGATGGCGCATTCGTAGCTAATGAGGAATAAGCAATTAATTATTTGCTTCTATTTTTCAAAGGAACTTTAATTCCAACTGCAAAAGCACCTGAAAATTGCTTAACTGCTTCTTGATAATAATATGTAAAACCTAAATCTACTAGGTGTTTTTTTCCGAGTTCAACACCAATTGAAAAGGGAACATGAGTAATTAAGCCTCTTTTTTCGATATTGTTAAAAGTAGTTACTGTTTCGAATTTTCCAATAGACGCCCCAAGACCTAATTCAAGGTAAGGAGCAAAATACTGAATTGGCGCTCTCACTCTGGCTTTTCCTCCTAAAAAAACTGCCGTTGATTCTGCTTTTTCGAATGTTGAATTTCCATTAAAATCCTTTCCATCTGAATTGGTTGAAATAAAACCAGCATAAGGAATAAGTTGTAACCAAGACTTTACTATCAAGACATATTCGCCTTGCAAGAACAATCCCGAACTGGCAACATCAGCAACGCTATTATAAGGTACACTCAACCCAAAACCTATTTTTCCTTTAATAGCCTTTTCTTTAATAAATTGTGCCTCAATATTAAAACTTACTGCTAAGAATACTGATAGAAATAAAATTTTTTTCATGTTTTTAATATTAATTAAGCTATTTTTATAGCTGGTAAAAGTAAAATAAATATCCTAGTTTAATTTAAAATTAATCAAATAAATATTAAAAAATCGATTTATATGTTGAGAAATCTGTTGCTTTTTTTAGTGGTCATTGTATCTAGTAGTTGCGCCAAAAGAGGTTCGATTACGGGTGGTTCGAAAGATACTCTTTCACCTATTTTGAAAATAAGTTTCCCCAAAAATTACAGTACTAATTTTAAAGGGAATGAGATTAAGTTGACTTTTGACGAATATGTCAAACTAAAAGACTTAAATAAGCAATTGATTATTTCGCCACCAATGAAATATGAACCCTTGATATTGCCAACAAACGCAAGCAAATACATTTCGATAAAAATAAACGATACGCTACAACCCAATACTACTTATAGCTTCAATTTTGGACAAAGTATTACTGACAACAACGAAGGAAATCCATACAATCAGTTTAAATATGTGTTTTCGACAGGAAATCATATCGATTCTTTGACCCTCAGCGGCAGCGTGAAAGATGCCTACAACAAGGAAGTAGAATCGTTTGTTTCCGTAATGCTTTATGAGCTAAATGACAAATTTAAAGATTCGGTAGTTTATAACGAAGCTCCTAGGTATATTACCAATACTTTGGATAGTTTGAAAACGTTTAAACTAGAAAATCTAAAAGCAGGAAAATACCTTTTGGTGGCGATGAAGGATTATAATTCTAATAATAAATTTAATCCTGCAAAAGACAAAATCGGTTTTAACAAACAATACATTACAATTCCTAATGACACGATTTATGAATTAAAACTATTTAAACAAGTACTTCCTTTAAAAGTTTTTAAACCCATTCAAGCATCAGGAAATCGATTGATTTTGCCCTATCAAGGAAAAACAAGTGCTATTAAAATTACGCTTAAAAATGGTGAAACCCTTTTACCTTCAATTATTACCAAATTTCCAAAAAAGGATTCCCTACAAGTCTGGTTTAAACCATTGAAAGTAGATTCTTTAGCATTAGCTGTAGCCAAAGACAAATACCAAGCTGATTTTAACTTTAAAATTAAAACTCAGAAAAAAGACAGTCTAAAAATTAGTGCGCCTAAAAATGGCAGTCTAAATTTTAGAGAACGTTTCACACTTGAAACCGCGACACCATTGACTCAGTTTGACAATTCGAAAATAAAAATCATCAATAAAGATTCTGTTTCAGTCGATTTCAAAACAGAATATGACGACTTTAACCAACAAATGTTTTTTGATTTCAAGGCGGCTCCATCTGAAAAATATATCCTAAATATTCTCCCCGGAGCATTAACTGATTATTTGGAACGATCGAATGATTCTTTGAGTTATAAATTTGAAACTCGAAGTTTGTCTGATTATGGCAACCTGAGCGTAAATTTGCAAAACGTAAAGCGCTTTCCGATAATTATTGAGTTAACCGACGAAAAAGGCACAACTCTAGCTACCGAGTATTCTGAGAACAACACCAAAATAGATTTTAATTTGGTTGACCCATTTGTATACTCAGTCCGAATTATTTATGACGATAACAAAAACAAAGAATATGATTCGGGTAATTATTTGGAAAAACGCCAAGCCGAGGAAATAGTTTACTTTACGAAAACTATTGATGTTCGAGCCAATTGGGATGTGGAGCAAATTTTTGATGTGAGTATTCCGTATGTTCCTGAACCCAAAAAGAAAGTAGATAAAAATAAACCTGCTAGATCAGGGTTTTAATTCGAAGGAATCTTTGTCGTTCAGAAAACCAAATTTTTTTCTAGATTTGAATAATTTCTCTTTGTTTAATTCTACGATGAAAACTCCCTCTTTTTTCTGAGGTTCCAGAATGTAATTCCCTAGATAATCGATGGCTTGAGAATGACCGTTGTATTCTAAATTGTTTTCGCCGCGGCGAACAGGTTTGTCGAAACCAATTCGGTTGACACCAATGGTGTAACACATATTCTCGACAGCACGGGCTTTGAGCAAAATATCCCATGCATTAATACGTGGTTTTGGCCAATTGGCAACGTAAAGTAACACATCATATTCTTCGACATTTCTAGAAAAAACAGGGAAACGCAAATCGTAACAAATGAGCGGACAAATCTTCCAGCCTTTGTATTCGATAATTAATTTTTCTACGCCAGCAGTATAAATTTTGTCTTCTCCAGCAAGTGAAAACAAATGTCGTTTGTCATAAAATTGGATTTCGCCTGACGGAAAAACAAAGACCAATCTGTTATAAAAATTATTGTTTTCTTTGATGATTAAACTCCCTGTAATGGCACTATTCTTGGCTTTCGCCAAAGATTGAAGCCACTGAATAGTTTCTCCTTGCATTGTTTCGGCAATCGCTGAAGGATTCATCGTAAAACCCGTCGAAAACATTTCTGGGAGTACAATCAAATACACTTTTTCTGTAATAGCATTGATTTTTTCTTCGAAATAATTTCGGTTGGCGGTTGGGTTTTCCCAGAATAAGGAGGATTGGATGAGGGCGATTTTCATTTTATAAAATTACTGAAAAATGGGCCACAGATGACACGGATTGAACGGATTTTCTCTAACCTATTCGTATTGCAGCCTAGGGTCACGGATTTAAATTTGATTAAAAATAAAAAACGCATTCAAATAAATGAATGCGTTTTAAAAAATATAATCTGAAAATATTTTATCCTTTCAAACTTGCAGATAAATATTCTCTATTCATTTGCGCAATATAATCTAAAGAAATTCCTTTAGGACATTCCACCTCGCAAGCTCCAGTATTGGTACAGTTACCAAAACCTTCAGCATCCATTTGAGCAACCATATTTAGAACTCGGTCTGTTGCTTCTACTCTTCCTTGTGGCAACAAAGCATATTGAGAAACTTTGGCAGCAACGAATAACATCGCGGATGAGTTTTTACAAGTCGCAACACAAGCACCACAACCTATGCAAGTTGCAGCATCAAATGCTCTGTCTGCATCTTTTTTTGGAATTGGAATGGTATTAGCATCCACTGGATTTCCAGATGTATTTATAGACACGAATCCGCCAGCTTGCTGAATTCTATCAAAAGAACTTCTATCTACTACAAGATCTTTTATAATAGGAAATGCTTTTGCTCTAAAAGGTTCGATATAGATCTCATCTCCGTCTTTGAACATTCGCATATGCAATTGACAAGTTGGTATTCCTCGGTCTGGTCCGTGCGCTTCGCCATTGATAAAAAGAGAACAACTTCCGCAAATTCCCTCGCGACAATCGTGGTCAAAAGCAACTGTATCTTCGCCTTTTTGAATTAAATCTTCGTTAAGAATGTCTAACATTTCCAGAAAAGACATATCGCTTTCGATACCATCAACAAAATAGTCAACAATTTTTCCGGTAGATTTGGCATTTGGCTGACGCCATATTTTTAATTTCAGTTTCATTTTTAGAATGTATTAAGTATTATGAATTAAGTATTAAGACTTATTCAAACTTCTATTTATAACTACGAGTAGCTAATTTAATATTTTCGTAAATCAATGGTTCTTTATGCAATACTGCATCGCTCGGTTTTCCTTTATATTCCCAAGCAGCAACATACGCGAAGTTTTCGTCATCACGTTGTGCTTCGCCATCTTCGGTTTGGTATTCTTCACGAAAGTGTCCTCCACAAGATTCATTGCGGTGCAAAGCATCTTTAGCAAACAACTCCCCTAATTCAAGGAAATCGGCAACACGTCCTGCTTTCTCTAATTCTTGGTTGAAACTATCTGCTGTGCCAGGCACTTTTACATCTTTGTAGAATTCTTCACGTAAAGCAGCAATTTCTTCGATAGCTTCAGACAATCCTTTTGCATTACGAGCCATTCCCACTTTATTCCACATAATTTTTCCTAACTTCTTGTGGAAATAATCTACAGAATGGGTTCCTTTATTGTTTATGAATTTTTCTATTTGATCTTTAACTTTTTTCTCTGCTTCCACAAATTCAGGTAAATCGGTAGAGATTGGTCCTGTTTTAATTTCAGGAGCCAAATAATCTCCAATTGTATATGGTAACACAAAATAACCATCAGCTAAGCCTTGCATTAATGCAGAAGCACCTAATCTATTAGCTCCGTGATCGGAAAAATTAGATTCACCAATAGAGAAACATCCTGGAATGGTGGTTTGTAAGTTATAATCAACCCAAGTTCCGCCCATTGTGTAATGCACGGCTGGATAAATCATCATAGGAGAAGTGTACGGATCTTCGTCGACAATTTTTTCATACATTTGAAATAAGTTGCCGTATTTACTTTCAACAACTGCTCTTCCGAGTTTTATAATCAAAGCTGCATCATTTGCATCTAAACCCTTTACAAAAGCTTGTTCTTTACCATAACGTTGAATAGCGTCTGCAAAATCCAAATAAACGGCTTCACCTGTCTTGTTTACACCAAAACCGGCATCGCAACGTTCTTTTGCGGCTCTAGACGAAATATCACGAGGAGCAAGATTTCCAAATGATGGATATCTTCTTTCTAAATAGTAATCTCTTTCTTCTTCCGATAAATCTGTTGGTTTTTTCTTTCCTTCCCGAATTGCTTTAGCATCTTCAAGTTTCGCAGGAACCCAAATACGACCGTCATTACGCAATGATTCGGACATCAAAGTCAATTTCGATTGGTGATCTCCCGAAACAGGTATACAAGTTGGGTGAATTTGTGTATAACAAGGATTGGCAAAAAACGCCCCTTTTTTATGTATTTTCCAGGCTGCTGTGGCATTACTTCCCATTGCATAAGTCGAAAGAAAAAATACATTTCCGTATCCGCCAGAAGCAATAACAACAGCGTGAGCAGAATGTCGCTCTATTTCTCCTGAAACTAAATCGCGTGCAATAATTCCTCTTGCTTTTCCGTCAATAACTACTAAATCTAGCATTTCGTGACGGGCGTGCGATTTTATTTTTCCACGACCAATTTGACGGTTCATTGCTGAATAAGCACCTAACAATAATTGTTGTCCTGTTTGACCTTTGGCATAAAATGTTCTGGCTACCAATGTTCCTCCAAAAGAACGGTTGTCTAATAATCCGCCATATTCTCTTGCCAACGGTACGCCTTGCATAACGCATTGGTCAATAATATTAGTCGAAACTTCGGCTAAACGGTGAACGTTGGCTTCGCGTGAACGATAATCGCCTCCTTTTATAGTATCATAAAACAAACGGAAAGTAGAATCGCCATCTCCTTGATAGTTTTTGGCAGCGTTAATTCCTCCTTGCGCAGCTATCGAGTGTGCACGTCTTGGAGAATCTTGAAAACAAAAAGTTTTAACGTTATATCCTAACTCTGCCAAAGTTGCCGCAGCAGAACTTCCAGCCAATCCAGTACCAACAACGATAATATCTATATTACGTTTGTTAGCAGGATTTACTAAATTAATATGATTTTTATAATTTATCCATTTGTCCGCAATTGGACCACTAGGAATTTTTGAATCTAATGC
>JAYVIN010000094.1:0-25190 GCA_043770135.1 Flavobacterium sp.
TGACCAAGGCCTTGGAGATGTTTTTGTTGGTAGAATAGCAGGGAATTTTGTCAATACCGACCTTTTGGGCAGTATGGAATTTGCCTGTAAAGTTTCAGGGGCAAAGTTAATAGTTATACTAGGGCATCAACACTGCGGAGCGATTAAAGGAGCAATTGACGATGTTAAATTAGGAAATATTACAGCAATGTTAAAGAATATTAAACCGGCAGTTGAAATGAGCCAAAGCTATCAAGGTGATAAATCTTCAAAGAATGAGGATTATGTAAAAACCGTTAATAAAAACAATATCCGAAACGCCGTTTCCCAAATTAGACTTAAGAGTGACATCCTAAAAGAAATGGAAGTTAAAGGTGAAATAAAAATAGTAGGTGCATATTACTCTTTGCTGACAGGCAAACTAGAATTTGTCGATTAATTGTTTACATTTAAAAAATAAAAAAAAATAAAAAATATTATGAACTTGAATTTATTAATTGAAAATTTAACAAACCCAGCATTACTTTTTTTTGTCCTTGGCGTTATTGCCGTTTATTTAAAAAGTGATCTGGAAATACCAGAGAATTCATCAAAATTTATTTCATTATACCTTTTATTTGCCATAGGATTTAAGGGTGGTCAAGAATTAGCTCATGAGGAGTTTACAATGGAGATTGGATGGTCCATGTTATTTGGGATTTCTATTGCTTTAATGATTCCTCTTTACACATTTTTTATTCTTAAAAAAAAATTGAACGTTTTTGATGCTGGCGCGATAGCAGCAGCTTATGGTTCTGTGAGTGCAGTAACATTTGTAACCGCTGTTTCTTATCTTGAATCTCAGCAACTGGCACTTCATGGCCACATGGTAGCCATTATGGCTTTGATGGAATCACCTGCCATTATTGTTGGTCTTTTACTAATTTCTGTTTTTAATAAAGACGAAAACGAAATAATACAGAAACGAACTGCCATAAAACATTCCTTTACAAATGGAAGTGTTTTACTTATCCTTGGTAGTTTGCTTATTGGTTATCTGGCCAGCGATAAACAAGCTGAGGGAATAAAACCATTTACAAACGACCTTTTCAAAGGCTTTCTTGCTATCTTTCTTTTAGATATGGGAGTAACGAGTGGCAGAAAGTTAAAAGCATTTTTCTCCTTCGGTTGGTTTCCTATCATTTTTGCCATTTTAATTCCATTGATTAATGGATCAATCATTGCTATACTAAGTTCCTATGTGACCCCAGATATAACCAATCGCTTTATATTTGCGGTTTTAGCCGCAAGTGCCTCTTATATTGCAGTCCCTGCTGCTATGAAAATTTCAGTTCCCAAGGCAAATCCTGGGCTATACTTACCAATGGCTCTTGCAGTAACCTTCCCAGTAAATATAACAATTGGTATGCCTATTTATTTTTTAATTGTACAGAGTACTTGATTAATAACTAGTACAAACGCAAAGCCTTACACGCATTTGCGTTTGTACTAATTATTTGTTGATTATTAGCGTACGTGAATATCATTTCACACTATCCAAAACACAGACCAAAATTGCAAAAGAGCTTCCACCATTCTTACTACCGTAGGAAAAATTATTTTTTAAAATTTATTTCCCTTCTAAAATTTTTTAAATCCACTTCCCACAACCGACAAAAAAAGACCTATCCACAACTCGACAAATGACAGCAAAATTAAATTAAACAAAGTCTTTCATTAATCGACAGACAGTGCGCCAGCGTGTAATCGAGTAGACGGCTACGTCCCCAACGGAACTGAGTCTGCCTCTCACACCACCGAGCGTAAGGGTAACATAATCAGCGGTTCGCAAAGAGATGGGTTTTTAATGAAGCCGCAAAATTGCGGGGTATGATTAAATTGTTACAGGAACAACTATAAATTCGGAGTGCTAAGTATAGTATTACTTTTCACTAAACACTTCGTCAAGCATTTCAAATAATTTTTCACGTTTTATAGGTTTTGTCAAATACCCATAAAATCCTGCGGTATATATTTTCTCTTCGTCTTCGTTTGATGAATAGGCAGTTTGAGCAATTACTTTTAATGATGGGCGAACTAACTTAATTTCTTCAAATGCTTCAAAACCGTTTTTGATTGGCATTTTAATATCCATAAGAACCAAATCAATATTTGGATTATTAATACAAATATCCACCGCTTCTTGTCCATTTACAGCCCTTATAATTTTATTATTCCGAGATTGTATTATTTTTTGAAATAAAAGAAAATTAATATTATCATCCTCAGCAATCAATATAGTTCCTCCATCAAATGTAGCTGAGCTATCTTTAACACTTATAGGTTTTACATTAATTCTTGTTCTTTGGTCATAATTTAATGGTATTGAAAAAGTAAAAACAGACCCTTTTTCTACCTTTGACTCTACAGTAATTTCGCCTCCCATCATCTCTACATAAGCCTTAGAAATTGCCAAACCTAAACCTAGTCCACCCACTTTTATCGATACATCACTCTCGACTCTCTTGAAGCGATCAAAAATATATTTATGATTATTTTCGTCAATTCCCATGCCTGTATCTTCAATTCTAAAAATAATTTTAGCATTATACTTATCTACTTCATATCCAAAAGCAACATGCCCTTTTTCGGTAAACTTTATAGCATTATTAACTAAATTAACCAATACTTGTTTCAATTTCACTTCATCAACTTTTATTAAATGTTCAGTAGGATTGGTGTTTTTAAGTATTTTAAAATCAATTTTCTTATTTTTGGGAATAGTAATTTTAATCGTTTCATATAACTCGCTAATACAGGAATCTAAATTAACACTACTATAATTGGGTTTAATTTGATTGGATTCAATTTTTGACATTTCAATCAAATCATCAATAATAGAAACCAGGTTGTGTCCGCTACTTTCAATTACTTTCAAATATTCTAATTTTTCTTCTTTACTTAATTTAGTGTTAATTATTAAATCGGTAAAACCATTAATGGCATTCATTGGAGTTCTTATCTCGTGAGATAAATTGGCTAAAAAAGACGATTTAAGTCTATCGCTCTCTTCTGCTTTAATTTTAGCTTCTATTAATTCTTTTTTCTGTTTATTATTTTCTTCAAAAAGAATACCTATTTGTTTAAACTCCCCTGTAGTACTTTTTAATTGTTGAATTGCTAGTCGATTGCCATTTTGAAGAATTCTGGTAACTAGTTCCAATGGATAATAAACCCATTTTCTAGTTAAAATTAAATTAAGAATTAAGTTAATAACAAAAGCAATAATGATGAAAAATAAAATAGAAATCAATTTTTCAAAATAAATTGGAGTATATCTTTTAAAATACAATCTAGAAATCTCACTTCCATTATAGCTCTTTAGTGGAATGGTACTACTAATAAAATGATCTTGTAATTCTATTTTTTTATCCCCTTCAATAAAATTAATCTCAGAGTTAGTAAGGCTCTCTAAATTATTTAAAAAAGATTTATCTATGAGCCTTACCACAAAAAAATAACCTTCTGATTTAGTTTTATTTTTTAAAACATCATAAGATGGATGAATTGATGCACCAAAAACTTCTACAACGCCTTCTGGGATTTTTAAATAAAATTTATTTAAACCTGATTTTTTTAGTTGTGTCATTACGGTTTTGGGAATAAAATCGATTGACTTGATTTTAGATGAAGCAGTATGAATTATGAAATTAGCTTTCTCATCATAAACACCTAAATAATCCACATTATAGATATTGAGCTCATTGGCCACATTATCATTGTACCAAATAACATCTTTAGACTTTGTGAAATCTACAAATTCATCCCAATTTGAATCATTATTAATGGCTACAGAAATAGGTTTAGAATCTAAATTCAATATATTGATTACCTCTGAATATAATTGTGCTTTGGAAGTTTTATACACTTGTTCCTCAGCATTTTTCGCGTAACTGTAAAGAGCCGAATATAATATAATAAAAACTATACTCGATGAAAGAAACAAGAATAAAATTTTGGGGTAAGTGCTTTTTATTAGTAATTTCATTAGAGAATTTTAATTAAAAAACAGCTTATTGATGATAAAAATCAAAATAAGCTATGAAAATATTGGACCACAAAATTTATCTTTTATCGATAAAAAACTGAACTTTAAGCTACGAAATACTAGAAACATTTATCATTTCGTTTGTTTCTGCTACATAATCTACTCCTTCAAATCCGAAACCAAATAGGTTCAAAAAATCTTGTTTATAACCAGACAAATCACCAATTTGTGACAATGTTTCAGTTGTAGCTTGTAACCATAAGTCTGCTACTTTTTCTTGTACATCGGCTCTCATTTCCCAATCATCAATTCTGATTCTTCCTTTTTCATCCAAAGGAATTGCATTTTCTGTGTATAATCTATCCTGAAACAATCTTTGTATTTGCTCGATGCAGCCTTCGTGAATCCCTTCTTGTTTCATAATTTTATACAACAACGAAATATACAATGGAATAACCGGAATGGCTGAACTTGCTTGAGTTACTAATGCTTTATTTACAGAAACGTAAGCTTTTCCTTGAATAGATGCCAAACTTTCTGTTATTGCAAACGCAGTAGCTTCAAGATGATCTTTGGCACAACCAATAGTCCCTTTTCTATAAACAGCTTCGGTCAAAGAGGGTCCAATATAGGAATAGGCTACTGTTGTAGCTCCATCAGCCAAAAGGTTATCCGCTTTTAAAGCATCGATCCACATCGCCCAATCTTCACCACCCATTACAGCAACTGTATTTTCTATATCATCACCTGAACATGGTTCAATAGAAATTTCTGAAACATTTCCCGTATGAAAATCGACTGTTTTATTAGTAAAAACACCTCCGATTGGTTTTAAAACCGAACGATGTAAAACACCTGTAACTGGATGCTGTCTAACTGGAGAAGCTAAGCTATAAATTACTAAATCTACTTGACCTAAATCGGCTTTTATCAAATCTAAAGTTTGTTGTTTTATTTCGTTTGAAAAAGCATCTCCATTAATACTTTTAGCATACAAACCTGCTTTATGAGCCTCATTTTCAAATGCTGCCGAATTATACCATCCTGGAGAAGCCGTTTTTCCTGGAGAAGGTGGTTTTTCAAAAAAAACACCAATTGTTCCAGCGCCAGAACCAAATGCGCTGGTAATTCTGGAAGCCAATCCAAAACCCGTTGAAGCGCCTATAACTAATACTCTTTTAGCTCCTTCGATATTTCCTTTTGATTTTACATATTCGATTTGATTTTTAACATTCTGCTCGCATCCTTTTGGGTGAGATGTCAGGCAAATAAATCCTCTCATTCTTGGTTCAATAATCATAGCTGGTTCTTCTTTTTTTGGTTTTATGTTTTGTTCGATTAACAAATATATAGTATTTCTTTAGTTTAACAAGGCTTTTGCGTGATTTAGAGCTGAGTCTGAAACTACGGCTCCCGACAGCATTTGTGCAATTTCTATCACTCGTTCTTCACTAGATAATAATTTTAATTCCGATTGGGTATCCTCTCCAATAGTTGTTTTTGACACTTTGAAATGCACTGTTCCTTTTGCTGCAATTTGTGGTAAATGAGTTATAGCAAAAATTTGCATTTCACGACTCATTTCCTCCATGATTTCTCCCATTTTAATGGCAATTTCACCCGAAACACCCGAATCAATTTCGTCAAAAATAAGTGTTGGCAATTTGGAATAATGAGCCAAAACAGCTTTTACAGCCAACATGATTCTTGACATTTCGCCACCAGATGCTACTTTTTTTAACAATCCAAAATCAGTTCCTTTATTAGCCGAAAATAAAAATTCAAGTTCGTCTTTTCCGTTTTCAAAATAGTTAGAAACTGAATCAATATTAATTTTAAAACGCACACTAGGCATTCCTAAAGTTTCTAAAATAGAAATTAATTTTTGAGATAAAATAGGAATAGAATCAATTCGATTTTTGTGAATTACTGCCGACAAAGCATCTAAGGAAATCGTTTTTTCTTGTATTGAAAACGTCAATATTGAAATTTCTTCTTCTACATTTCCAATTTCTAAAAGTGTGTTTTCAAACTTGGTTTGAATTACTAATAATTCATCCACAGTAGCAACTTGGTGTTTCTTTTGCAAATTGTAAATCAATTGTAGTTTTTGACTAATGAAATCCAATTGTTCTGGGTCATTAATCAGTTTTTCAGAACATCTATTCAATTCATTGGAAACATCATCAAATTCAATTGTTAGGCTTGTAATTCGTTCTAATAATGAAAAATAATCAGGCGAAAACGGAGCTATTTTTTGTAAAGAAACCTTAATTTCTTTTAAATTATTTAATATCCCTATTTGTTCTTCATTGGCTAGTGCCAACGATTTATCAATAGATTCTTTTATAACTTCGACATTATTCAATTTTTCAAAATCAGTTTCAAGTGATTCTTGTTCTCCTGATTTTAGTTGGGCTACAACTAGTTCCTCTAATAAGAAAGTATTATATTCCTGCTCTTTAGCGGATTCAGATTGCTTTTTTTGGAGTAAATTTAATTTTGATTTATCCGATTTAAAGCTTTTTAATAGCAATTGATATTCTAGAATTGTGGATTGATTATTGGCAATTGCATCTATAATTTCAAATTGTACTTTTTGCTCTGAAAGTTCTTGGGTTTGATGTTGGGAATGAATATCAATTAAATACACTCCTAACTCTTGCAATTCCTGAAGATTAACTGGGCTGTCATTGATAAAGGCTCTCGATTTTCCCGAAGGTAGAATTTCACGACGAATGATAGTTTCATCTTCATAATCTAAATCATTAGCCTGAAAAAATGATTTTAAATTGTATTTTGAAACATCAAAATAAGCTTCAATAATACATTTTTCCTCCTTATTTTTGAGGGAAGTTAAGTCGGCCCTTTTTCCTAAAACCAAACCTAATGCACCTAAAATTATCGATTTTCCCGCTCCGGTTTCTCCCGTTATAATCGAAAAGCCATTCGAAAAATCAATTGCTAATTTTTCTATTAGAGCATAGTTTTTTATCGATAGAGAAGTTATCATGGATTCAGTTTTCGAAAGTAGACTCTAGATTTTTAGCTTAAAAAAATTAATACTTTATTGTCGACCATTTACTGGAATTTAAAGGAGAAATTTTGTTTAAATTATCCACTAAATCCGTAATTGAAATACTTGGTCCACCAGAAAAAATAGACACAATTTCATCTGATTTTGCATCAAAAAAGACCCTGGCTAGAAAAGAGTTAGGTCTAACAGCGTTCAACTTAGAAAGATTAAGTATTGCCTTTTTAATTTTCTCTTTAGATTCTTTTAAATCTACATTCATAGCATCCAAGCCCTTGTGGTAGGCAAAAATTGTATTTCTAATTTCGCTAAATGTTGGCGATAACAAATCATTAATCAAAAAATAGCGATTTTGGTTCCCATCAGATTGCCTCCATCCTTTATAACCCGATTGTTGTGCTAAATCTGAAATATTTTTAGCCGTTTCAAAATAGGTGTTTCCCGATCCTTGAACAAAACTGTCCGCATCCATTCCAAGAATAATGTAACTATAAAAAGAAATTACGGATGTTAAATTAGAATCAAAACTAGTTGGATTAAAATTTAAAGCTTCGAATTCAGAGTATTTAAAACTAAATTCTTTATCGTTAAAATTAAATACAGGTGATGTGTAAGACGAATTGTGTATCGGTCTGGCAGATTGTACTTGAATAGTTGCTACAAATTGATCCGAGTTATAGGATGAAACTGTGATGTACATTGAGCAATTGATTTTTTCGTTTTGCTTAAAAGCTTGAGAAGTCCACTGCGTTTTATTTACAAAATCAGTTAGAGAAGTTTCTAAGGTTTTAAAAACACTAAGTGTTGCATTAGACAATTGCTGAGCATTTACTTTTACAGTGCAATTCAACTCTTGAGCTTGTGATAAACTAAAAGTAAGAACTAAAAATAAACTTAAAATGTTACGCATAATGTTTTATTATTTTGTTTAATATATCAATAGCAACGGCTTCTTTCGATTTCAATACCATAGGTTCTATATTGAAATTCTTATCAATAAATGTAACTTTGTTGGTTGGTTTTCCAAAACCAGCTCCTTCATCTTGTAGCGAATTAAGAACTATCAAATCTAAGTTTTTTTTCTGAATTTTCAACTTTGCATTTTCAATTTCATTTTCGGTTTCTAAAGCAAAACCGATCAAAAACTGATTTTTTTTGTTTTCACCAAAAGAAGCTAAAATATCTTTGGTTTTTTCGAGCTCAATTGTAAAACCATCTGCTTTCTTTTTTATTTTTTGAAGCGCCGGATTTTTTGGCTTATAATCTGCAACTGCTGCAGCTGCAATGGCTACATCAACAGCGTCAAAATACTGATAACAAGCGTCATACATTTCTTGTGCGGAAACAACTCGAATTACTTTAACTAAATTACTTTCAATTTTCAAATGAGACGGTCCAGTAACTAAAATTACTGATGCACCGAAATTAGCAGCACATTGTGCAATATCAAATCCCATTTTGCCTGTTGAATGATTTCCTATAAAACGCACCGGATCTATTGCTTCGTATGTAGGTCCCGCTGTAATTAGAATTTTTTTTCCTTTGAGGGGTAATCTACGCTCTACATCGTTTTCTAAAAATTGAAGTATATTTTCTGGCTCAGCCATTCTTCCTTCACCTGATAAACCACTAGCTAATTCGCCATTTTCAGCAGGAATTATCGTGTTTCCGTACTCTTTAAGTTTTAAGAAACTTTTTAAAGTTGAAGGGTGTTTATACATGTCCAAATCCATTGCGGGAGCAAAATAAACAGGACATTTAGCCGATAAATAGGTTGCTATTAATAGATTATCACAAACACCATTTACCATTTTAGACAAGGTGTTAGCAGTTGCTGGAGCAATAACCATCAAATCTGCCCACAAACCTAATTCAACATGATTATTCCATTTTTCATTTTCAGATTCTTGGTCATAAAAACTCGAAAAAACTGGTTTTTTGGATAAAGTAGATAAGGTAAGTGGAGTTATAAAATCCTTAGAAGCAGGTGTCATTATCACTTGGACATGTGCACCTGCTTTTATAAAAAGTCTAACTAATGACGCAGTTTTATAGGCTGCAATTCCACCAGAAATACCCAGTAAAATTTTCTTTCCGTTTAAAACTGACATTTGTATCTTATTTTATTCCTTCTCTATGATAAATTTTACCATCTAACCATTCTTGAACTGCCAAAGCATGTGGCTTAGGTAATTTTTCATAAAACTTAGAAACCTCAATTTGCTCTTTGTTTTCAAAAACCTCTTCCAAACTGTCGTTGTAAGTAGCAAACTCTTCTAGCTTTTCAGTTAATTCTTTTTTGATTTCAGAATTTATTTGATTGGCTCTTTTGGCCATAATTGTTATAGCCTCGTATACATTACCTGTAGGCTCTTCGATAACATTTTTATTATAGGTAATTGTGTTTACGGGAGCATTTGTCTTTCTTAAATCCATGGGTATTTATTTAGTGAAATTTTGTAGTTTTTTATCAATTTGAGCCAACATTTGGTTGGCTTTTTCTTTGTGTTTTGTTTCTGATTTGAATTTCATCAAATTTGAATATGCTAATTTAGCACTATTTAATCTTTCTTCCATTTTTGAAGGCACACTATTTATGGCTAACTGAAATGCAGAATCATATTTGTAAAACAAAGCATCTTCTTTGAAAGGAGTTCCTGGATAATCTGCAATAAAATTATCAAATGCAATTAATGACGCTTTATAATCACTCACTGTATTATATCCTTTTGCATTTTCATAAACTTTTTTCTCTATCTTTTCATTCAATGATTTGAGTATTTTATTTGCCTCGGGAGTATTTGAAGAATTAGGATAAGAGTCAATAAATGCCTGTAACTTTTCAATTGCCTTAAAGGTATCTATTTGATCCAAACTGTAATTTGGAGATAGTTTAGCAAAAGAACTTGCACCTAAAAAAGCGGACTCTTCTAATTTTTCGCTTTTTGGATAATTAGAAACAAAACTTTCGAACTGATTCGCTGCCAAATAATATTGTTGTGTTTTATAGTACGATTGCGCATACATATAAAACAATTTTTCAGCCTGAGGTTTTCCTCTGTAAACCGGAGCCATTTGTTCAAAAATACGAATTGCTTTTGAATACTTTCCAGCATCATATAATTTAGAACCCATATCGAATTTCAAAGCAACATCTTCCGTTTTTAATGCTTTTTGATATTCGTTACAAGAATAAAAAAGAACTACAACAAATAATAGCGAAACTATTTTTTTCATTTATTTTGACAATATTAATGATTTGAAGATATATGCGACTATCCTAAATCATAGCGAAGTTTGGTTTGCAAATTTAGCTATTAATTTAGCTACAACAAAATATATTTTAGCATCTGATTTTTAATGCTATGTTGAATCTATTTATTCATGGATTTTACAAAATTATCAATCCTATTTGCTAAAGATTCGTCTACATGAACCAAAGGTAAACGAACTGTTTTTTCTGAAAGACCCAATGATTCCATGACTTTTTTAATTCCTGCTGGATTGCCTTGTTCAAAAATCATATCAATACTGTCCGACAATTGATAATGTATTTTAAAAGCTTCATCTACATTTCGATTAATTCCTAATCGAATCATTTCACAAAATTCATTGGGAAAACCTTGACCAATTACCGATATAACTCCAGATCCACCTGCCAAAATCATGGGCAAAGCAATCATATCATCACCAGAAAGCACAAGAAAATCTTTTGGTTTGTCTTTTAAAAGTTGTAAAGCTTGTAACATGTCTCCAGCAGCTTCTTTGACAGCGACTATGTTTTTGAAATCATTTGCTAATCTCAATACAGTTGAAGGCGACATATTTACACCTGTTCTACTAGGAACATTATACAAAATGATTGGTAAAGGAGAAGCTTCTGCGACTGCCTTAAAATGCTGGTATATTCCTTCTTGTACTGGCTTGTTGTAATAAGGCGATATCGAAAGTATGGCTACAAAAGGGGACAAATCGGTTTGTTTTAACTCCTCAACTAGTTCTTTTGTATTGTTGCTACCCATTCCAAGAACTAACGGTAATCGTCCATTATTAGTTTGTATTATTGTCTGAATAACCAAGTTTTTTTCATCCTCAGTTAATGTAGCATTTTCAGCTGTAGTTCCCATTGCAACTAAATAATCCACTCCGCCATCAATCGAAAAATTCACTATTCGTTGAAGTGCTTCGATATCTATTGATAAATCTTTTCTGAAAGGGGTTATGAGTGCTACACCTGTTCCTATTAATGATTGCATAATTTGTTTTATAATTTATTTAATATCCTTAAATACCTGAATAGTTCGTGAATAAAAACTTGATAGTTTTCAGCATTTGTGTTAATCATCAGGTGATTTAATCGTTTGTCTACAGTTGAAAAACCTATCTTGAACTGAGCTTTAGAATTATTGGTAATCTTTAGTAAAATTGCTTTTTCGATGTCATAATAGCTAATTAACAGATCAAATTTTTCGTTGATAAAATCCGTAATAACCGGATTAGTAATCTCAGCTTTCCAATTGAGATGTTTTAGACTAAATGTAGGTTGTGAAAAAACCTCGTTTTTCCTTAATTTGTCTTTATGAACAATAATTTTTATATTATTCTCCAAAATTCCGCTGGCAACCAACTCTTTAATTAAAGCGTCTTTTTCGAAAAAATAACTTTCGTCAATCAATAAACCGACGGTATTTATTTTAGTTAATGAAGAATTGCTCTTGGTGTTATGTAAATTATTTTTTAAAAGTCTTTTTAAAAAATAATCTTTTATAAAATTTAAAAACATATTCTTTTTCTAGGGTACAAAATTACTTAATTAACTTCCAATTGAGGGTGCAAATTTAAAAAAGTAAAACGCTATTTTTAAACTTTTTGTTATATTCTTAACGTTTGAGTGTATTAATTCGCAACACATCTAAATCCTAAATGTTCCATGGAAGAATCGGGGGAACTTTTCATTCTGGCAGAAACACGATACCCACTACAATAAGATTCGTTACATAAAAAAGATCCGCCACGCATCACTTTTTTTGCCAACAATGGCTCATCAGGATCATAACTTTTTATAGGACCTTTTGGATTAATTGCTGTTTGTACTTTATCGAATTCGTTGTAATAATAATAATTATAAGTATCCGAGCACCATTCCCAAACATTGCCTGCCATGTCATACAAACCATATCCATTAGGCAAAAAAGATTTAACGGGAGCTGCTCCAAAAAAACCATCTGTAACGTTATTTTTATAAGGAAAACTACCTTGCCAATAATTGCATTGTTTTTTTTCGTCTACCACATTATCATTTCCCCAAACATAACTGTTTTTCACTAAGCCACCACGCGCGGCAAATTCCCATTCGGCTTCCGTTGGTAATCGCTTTCCAGCCCATTTACAATAGGCGTTAGCATCATCCCAACTTATATGAACAACAGGCTGATTCTCTTTTCCAGCTATATCACTTTCAATCCCATTTGGATGTTTCCAATTGGCACCATGAGACCAACTCCACCATTGACTAAAATCTTGTAAATTCACTTCACTTTGAGTTGAAACAAATACAAGAGATGCCGCTTTTAATGCTTCGGCTTCTGGTTTTGGAGTGTCTGGAGGCAATTGCTTTTTAAAGTCTTCCCAATCAATATCTTTCTCCGCGGTGGTAACATAGTCCGTTGCCAAAACAAATTTGGCAAACTGAGCATTGGTAACTTCCGTAATATCCATGTAAAAACCATCTACTTTCACGGCATGTTTTGGAAATTCATCTTGACGCGCTTGGTCATTGTCTCCTCCCATATCAAAAGTTCCTCCGGGAATCCATACCATTCCTTCAATATTTTTAGCTAATGGGTTTTCTTCATTTTTATCAACAGTAAATCTGGAACTAGACTTCACTTCAAATCGATTTGGAATAGCCTTCGTACAACATGATTTTGTGGCAGACGTTTTTACTCCAGTAGTATCTTTCTTAACAATCGATTTTACTAAGGTTTGCTTTTTTTGTGCGCTACAAACAAGTGCTATAATCGAAAAGATAATTACAAACGTATTATTATAAAATAATTTCATTTTAAAAAATGTTTCATTAATATTTAGAGAGTGTTTGACTCATTTGGTTTAATTATCTTTTAAAGTTTTAATTTTCAGTTTACTAATTGAATAAAACTAAAAAACAACTATAAGAAACGCAAATATAGGATATGAATTGTATAATTCATTAAAAACGGATCTAGATATATTCTTTTGTTACGTCTTATTACATAAAAAACACTCGAACAGGGGTTTTGAATAAATACACCCAACGAGTTCATATTGAAAATAACGCTATCAATATTAGCTCTTTAAAAGCAAGAGTTTATTTAATTGAATTTACGAATGATTCTTCAAGAATTATAAGGCAATTTATCAAACATTAAACCTTTTTTTAAAAATTAAAAAAATAGAATATTACATTATTCATAGATGGAGACCTACAATAAAAATCAATTCTTTGTAATCATAAATTTTCACAAAGACAATAATAATTAAAACAAAAAAAGCATCCCGCAGGGCGGGATGCTTTCTTTTTTAAAATTAAGTTAAAAACTATTTAACCACTGTTCGTGAACTAGATCCTATATTAGTATTAATTTTTATGATATAGCTACCAGATGTTGTAAAAGGATAGTTAATAAGAACTGATTTTCCTAAACAACTACCGGTATTAGTATCGAGTTGAGAATGTAACTTAACACCACCTATACTCCATACTTCAATTGTTACATTTGAAACATAGCTAAATTGATATGTAATAGTTGCATAATCAACAATAGGAACTGGACTAACATCAAAAGCTGCTCTATCTGCAATACAAGTTAGCGGTGTTTGATTATAACCCATTGATATTCTACATTCGTCAAATACATTATTTATTAAATCAACAGCACTTGCAAGATTAGACAATGTTACACCAGTAGGAAGAACTCCTCCACCTAATGCTTTGTTTGCCATATTGAATAATTCTTGTACAGTTGGAGGAGTCAAAAGTCCTACGACAGCTGGTATAGTATAATATTTATACTCATTAATTGTTGGAGTGTAAATGTCATAAGAACAACTTCTAGTTTTAGGAATATCAGATCCACAACCTCCTTCTGGAGTTGCAATTGCTAAAGTACCTGCTTGTAAACCAAAAGCGCCAAGACCACTATCGATACCTAAATTAAGTCCTAAAGTAATGGTTTGTGCCAACAAAGTGTTGTTGACAACCCCTTTTTTCAAATAACTTGACGGCAATGATGAGATTAGAACGTCATTAGCTACTGATAAAACTACGCTAGAACCTCCACCAGGTAATACATCTATTATTTTTTGAATATCTGTTGCATTGTTACTAATTTTAATAGATCTTCCAGGCAAACCAATCGTCATAGTACCTGAAGGATAAGAAGCTAATCCTTTCGCTATTAAACCCTTAGTAGAATATAAAACACCATCAGCACAAGATTTTCCTCCTTCAGATCCGTATGCCCCTTGAGTGTAAGTGCATAAGGCTTCCTCGCAAGGGCGGGTACCAATAGTCATAGTATCACTTGTGGCTTCACAAGGACCTGCTGGATCAGCACTGGTTAATGTCAATGTGACTGTGCCTGCAGTAATCTCTGCAGCACTTGGTGTGTATACCGCATTTAGTGCATTCGCATCAGGATTAAAAGATCCTGTTCCTCCACTCCAGGTGCCTGTAGTTGCTCCTCCACTTACTGAACCGGCTAGGGTTACAGCTGGTGATGTAGCACATACGGTCTGGTCTGGTCCTGCATTGGTAACAACGGGTGTATTAATTGTAATAACCATAGTATCTGATGTTGAAGGACAAGGTCCTGTTGGATCAGCACTGGTCAATGTCAATGTCACTGTGCCTGCAGTAATCTCTGCAGCACTTGGGGTGTATACCGCAGTAAGTGTAGTTGCACCAGGATTAAAAGATCCTGTTCCTCCACTCCAGGTGCCAGTAGTTGCTCCTCCGCTTACTGAACCAGCTAGGGTTACAGCTGGTGATGTACCACATACTGTCTGGTCTGGTCCTGCATCGGTAAAAACAACTGGATTAATTATTATTGACACGGCATTACTTGTAGCATTACAAGGAAGAAGATTCCCAGTTGCGGTTACAGTATATGATGGCCCAGCAACCAACCCAGCAAAAACACCTGTAGTGTTAGTAGTTCCTCCTGGATTTAAAACATATGTGAAAGTTTGACCTGGTATAGTGCTTGATGCAATAGCAGTGATTGTTCCTGTGTTAGGGCTACAAACGGGGTCTGTAGTTGCATTAACCACTACATTATCAACATCAAAAGAGGCACTACAACCAGCACCTCCAGAAGTATAGACCAAGTTAACCGTGCCAAAACCAGTACCTAAACCTGTATTTACAGTAAAGCTCTGAGTTCCAGAAACCGCAGTCGTAATCAAAGTACTAGTTCCAGTTGCTACAAAAGTTGCTCCTGAATTATTGGGGGAAATTGTCAAGGTAATTGGTAGCCCATTAGCGGCCAAATTCTCAATTGCAGTGAAAGTTATTACCTGATTCGGACAGGTTTGTGGAGTTGGTGTAGACATTGCAAAACAGACTGACTGAGAAGATACTTTTTGCACAAAAACTCCTGAAATCAAAAAGAACATTAAAAAAAGCTTATTAATGTTTAAAAAATGTTTAAAAACATTTTTTGACACTTTAGCATTACTAATAGAATGTGTTTTCATAATGATATATATTAAATTAATTTATGTTAAGTACCGATAAATAAGAGAAAAGATAAGTTTAATAGATTTTGGGGAAATAAAATCTTGGAGAATTAATTTTCAAGCTATTGACTTCAAAAGAGGCGCTTCAACAGCACGTACAGAATTACCATCGTAACTTAAAATAACTTTACCTAATCCAATTGACCATTCTAATTCATTAGCAAATAAGAAATCCTTGGATCCTTGGGTAAATTGATTGTCAATTGTACCATTACCAAATGGACTCTGGACGTGCTTAATACTAGGATTGCCTGACCAATCAGTAATATTTCCATCAATGGTAATGACCTTCGCCGTCAAAAAATTAGAAAACAAAAAAAGCACAAACAGTAAAATCAAACTGCTAATGCCTTTACCTCTCGACTGATGCGAGTAACTTTTCTCTTTTAAGTTTTCTTTCGAAAAATCTAACTTAAAACTACTTTCTCCTGAGGTTTCAAAGGATGAATCCTTGAAACTGAAAAAGTCTGCAAAACTTGAAAGCATAATTTTTTTCATGATATGTTAGGTGTTAAATTAATTACACCATAACATCAGTAAAAAAATAAATAGCAGATTTGGGAAACTGTTCAAGAAAACAAATGAATAAATAATATTTATTTTAACAATATAAATTCTATGTAATAAGCAATAAAATCGATGAACTACACATTTTATAAAAAATGTTTAACTATTTTAGATGAAACAGAATTTTAGATGATTTAAAAAACATGAATCAAGGTATATGAAAATTAACTTAAGCAATTATTTGATTTACAATTACTTTACATTTTCAAAACAATTATAATAAAGAACAGAAATATTATTAAAAACACTTATTAACTCTTAATTAAAACCCTATTTTTTAAGTTCGATTAAAATTAACTAATATTATAAAATAACGAAACCAAGCAAGAACAAACTCGTTAAAAATCAAATTATTATCGACTAAATACACACACTAATACGAATAATATTATTAAATAAAATTTTATTGTAATGCATGTAAATTAAACAGAACGAAACCTCAAGGCTAAAAAGTAAGTTTAACCCGTTGGGTGTAATTATTCAAAACGTCTGTTCGAGTATTTTTTGTGTAGTAAAACGGAACAAAACTTCTCGATACGCTTCGCTACTCGAAGTGACGTGTATCGAGAACCGTTTTTAATGAAATTTTCCTTGTTCTGTCATCCTGAGTGAAATCGAAGGACGATTTTCTAACGAAAATCACTCGAACTGACGTAAAATTATCATCAAAAACTAATTACAACCAACAGGTTAAGTTTAGTACTATGTGATAAAATTTTGTCTTTATTATTGAATAAATAGTATTTTTGGCATTAAAATTCAAACAAACCGAAAACAATTTCAAATTACATCAAAATGAAAAAAATCATCGTATTACTTTTAGCGCTTCCGCTTTCGAGCTGTGCCGAAATGCAACATGTCATCAATCAACTTCCAGAAATACAAGGAATTGGTGGAGTTGATATTTCAGGTGGATTGAAAGAAGCACTAAACAATGGAATTTCTAAACAAGTAACAAAACTAACTGCCACTGACGGTTTTTTTAAAAACGAGGTTGTTAAAATTTTACTTCCCGAAGAATTAAAGAAAGTAGATTCAAGTTTGAGAAAAATTGGTTTAAACGCTCTTGCTGATGAAGGTTTGAAAGTACTCAATCGTGCTGCTGAGGATGCCGTGAAAGAAGCGACACCAATATTCGTGGATGCTGTGAAGAATATGTCATTTACCGATGCTAAAACTATTTTGATGGGAAATGAAAATTCGGCTACCAATTATTTACAAAACACTACATCTACTGCTTTGTACGGAAAATTTAATCCTGTTATTAAAAATTCGTTTACTAAAGTGGGTGCCGACAAGGTTTGGTCAAACATCATAACCAAATACAATAGCATTCCATTCGTTAAAAAAGTAAATCCTGATTTAACCGATTACACCACTAATCAAGCGATGACAGGTGTTTTTAAAATGATTGCTGTCGAAGAAAAAAATATTCGAACCAATTTAAATGCAAGAACATCGACTCTGTTACAAAAAGTCTTTGCCATGCAAGACAAAAAGTAATTTGATTTAAACAAAAACTAAAATTCATGCAAAAGATTATAATACTCATACATTGTAAAGACCAAAAAGCAATTATTTCGACAGTTACCAATTACATCGCTTCAAAAGAAGGAAATATTATTTATTTAGATCAACATGTTGATGCCGATGAAAATGTGTTTTTCATGCGATTGGAATGTGAATTTAGTACCAAAAACTGGGATTTGAATGCCTTAAAATCAGATTTTGAACAACAATTAGCAAAACCGTTACAGTTAACTTGGGAAATATATACTCAAGGTGAGAAACCTAAAATGGCATTGTTTGTATCGAAATATGATCATTGTTTGTATGACATTTTAGGACGTTACAGCTCAGGAGAATTACCTTTAGAAATTGCTGTAATTATTAGCAATCACGAAGATTTAAAACCTATTGCTGAACGGTTTTCAATACCCTTTCATTACGTACCATTTACTAAAGAAATTAAAGACGTGGGAGAACAAGAACAATTGGAATTATTGCAACAATACAAGATTGATTTTATTGTTTTAGCACGTTATATGCAAATCATTACACCAAACTTGATTGAAAAATACATAAACAATATTATCAACATTCATCATTCCTTTTTACCCGCTTTTCCGGGAGCAAAACCCTATCACTCGGCCTTTAAACGGGGCGTAAAAATCATTGGAGCAACGAGTCATTACGTAACCGAAGGTTTGGATGAAGGCCCTATTATTGAGCAAGATATTGCCCGAGTATCACATGTTAATTCCATTGAAGATTTTATTATGAAAGGGAGAGATTTAGAGCGTACCGTTTTAGCGAGAGCTATAAAACTGCATGCCGAAAGAAAAACCATGGTTTATGATAATAAAACGGTTGTATTTTATTAAAATCTTAACGTATCCCCAACAAACTAATAACAATCATTTAACAACTAGCGAACTAAATAATTAGCACCTTTGTAATGTAATAAACTGGTTATTTATTATTTGGTTTTTGGTTAGTAAAAAGAATGCCGTCAAATTTGTCGGCATTTTTTATTTTTGGTCAGCAAGAAAAGCTAAAACAGTAGTATTAAAAACAAGAGGTTGTTCAACATTTACCACATGACCAGATTCCTTTATAACAAATAATTTTGAAAATTGAGCCTGTTTCTCAACGATTAATCTCACCGAAGGTAAAAACATATAATCCTGTTCTCCCATAACATAAAGCGTTAAAATATCCAACTCAATCTTTCTAAATCGGCTTAACAAAGGATTAATTTCAGCAGTTAGTTTAAACCATTTAATAAATTCTTTTTGATCTAATTTTTTTGCTTCATTGACAAATAATAAACGAGATTGTTTGTGGTTATTTCTAGGCATTATTACAAAAGCAAAAAATCGGTATAAAACTAAATAGGGCAAAAGATATTTAAACGTATTACCCAGTTGCATTAAAATCTGAGAACGAAAGTTCATTTTAATAATAGCGCCACCAAGAACCATGCTTTGTATACGCTCGGGACTTTTTTCGGCTAACTGTCTGATAATTATAGTTCCGAGAGAAATTCCAACAAAATGTGATTTTTTGATACTAAGATGATCTAAAACCTCCAGAATATCGTTTGCAATATCCTCAAAAGTATATTTCTGTTTCCAAAGTGTTTGTGATAAATGTTTCGATCCACCGTGTCCACGTAAATCAAGAAGCAAAACATTAAAGTGTTTTCTAAAATCCCGAAGTTGCTTGAACCAAATTGAAGAACTCCCTCCAGCCCCATGAACAAAAGTCACCCATTGAACAGCATCGTCATTTCTATAAAGGGTATAATTTATCAAATGGAGCTATTGAAATTTGATTTCAAAATAAACTGCATTTCTTGCTGCATTTTCATAGCCTCTTCCCTAGCCTTTTGAGCAAAATCCATTCCGTTTGAAGCATAAATTATGGCGCGTGAGGAATTAATCAGTAAACCAACCGTAGCATTTAAACCATATTTACAAACTTCCGAAAGACTTCCTCCCTGCGCTCCTACTCCTGGAACCAATAAAAAACTATTCGGAACAATTTTGCGAATTTCAGCAAAATATTCGGCTTTGGTTGCACCAACCACATACATGAGGTTTTCAGAATTGGTCCAGTTTTTCGATGTTTCTAAAACCTGTTTGTACAATTCCTTTCCTCCCACATTCAAAGTTTGAAAATCAAAAGCGCCTTCATTGGATGTTAAGGCTAACATAATCGTATGTTTATTCTCGAAAGCCAAAAAAGGTTCAACCGAATCTTTTCCCATATAAGGTGCGACGGTCACGCTATCAAAATTCAAATCTTCGAAGAACGCTTTGGCATACATCGATGAAGTATTGCCTATATCACCTCGTTTTGCGTCGGCGATAGTAAAAATTTCAGGATAATTATCATTGATGTAATTGATTGTTTTTTGCAAGGATTGCCAACCTTTTATACCATAAGCTTCGTAGAAAGCCGTATTAGGTTTATAGGAAACTACCAAATCATGAGTCGCATCGATTATCGCCTTGTTGAATTCGAAAATTGGATCTTCGAGTTCCAATAAATAGGGTGGTATTTTATTCAAATCAACATCTAGACCAACGCATAGAAAAGATTTTTTAAGTTGGATTTGGCGATTTAGTTCCTCTGTAGTCATTACTGAAAAAAGTGTTTTTGAAGCAAAATTATTATAATAGCAAATCTATAAAAAAATAATCGCTTTCATTATTTTTAAAATAACAAAAGCGATTAGTTTATAGATAAAAATTCTAGAGAAGTTTTTGGCTTCGATTATTTCATTAAAATAATTTCAACTCTTCGGTTCAACTCTCTACCAGCTGCAGTGTTATTATCTGCAATTGGTTTTAAAATTCCATATCCTTCAGACGAAAGTCTTTCAGAGCTAATTCCTTTTGAAATTAAATAAGCTTTAACAGCCGCTGCTCTATCCTTTGACAATTGAAGATTATCCACTTCATTACCTACATTATCAGTATATCCATCTAATTCAAATTTAGCAGAAGAGTATTGATTCATCACCTTAACAATCTCATTTAAATTTGTTGTAGACTTTTGCTTTATTGTTGATTTTCCTGAGTCAAATAAAATTGATTTTGAAAAATCATTTAGTTTTTTTAGAACATCAGTATCAACTACTTTATCTTCCGATGGACAACCTTTATTTTCGATAGGACCCGCCACATCTGGACAACTATCTTTTTTGTCAGAAACACCATCACCATCAGTATCTTTTAATTTCTTTTGGTAAATCGGAAATTTAACCCCTAAATGAAAATCCAACGCTTTAGACTCTTTAGTGAAAGCATTTGTTATGGCAGAACCTAATCCAATAAATAAAAATCCTGTTCGTAAACCTGCACCAATCTGAGTTCCGCTATATTGCATAAATGACACTGGTACATAAAAACTAAACCAACGTGATTCGAAACGTGGGGTTACACTAAAACGGTTTTCGATAGTTGTTTGATTTAAGATTTTGTTATCGACCATACTAAAATCGCCATTAATGTTCAAATAGAATTTTTTGTGCATATTCCAATCAATATCAGCATGAAAAGCAGTAGGTAATTTTGATTTAACTGTACCATTAATAACAGTCTCTGAATAAGCATCATTTAAAAATGCATCAATGTTTTCAGCATTTTCAAATTCATCCACAGTAAAAGAATTATTTAAATTATAACTTTTACGAATTCCTTTATCGTAACTTATAGATCCTAAATCAGTAAGCGACAAACCTAAACGCAATTTGTATTTATTCAATTCCTTGAAGTTTGAAACTTCTTTCTTTGTAGTATCAAAATCAGGTCTCCATTCGTAAGTTAAACCTAAATCAATCCCAAAACCTTTAGATGCCGAATCAATTTCGATATTGGGATTAGCGTCAAAATCTTGACTTGTTCCGTATGTAGCAGTACCAGTACTAGTATAAGTGCTTTGCCCAGGATTAGTCGTGTTTTCTACATATTGTAGTCCAACATTATTCCCTTGAAAATGAGCACTGGCAACGCCTTGCAAGTATTTAGCTGTAATACCACCTTTTAGAAAATGGGTTCCTTGTTGATACAATACTGCTGCATAAGATAATCCGAATTCACCCCATGAATTTCCCACAAAATTTGGATTTCCTAGATTGTAATTAAAGTTATTTTTATCCTCTTCCTCTGATAAATCATTAATCAAATCACCTTTGACACCAACCAAATTCACGAAGGCTCTTGCTCTTGTAAATACGGCTATTGATTGTTTAGGATTTATATTAAACATAAATGAAGGTCCCATTATATCGGTATTCAAAATAACATTGTTATTGTTACTGAATGATTTTTTGGCTTGAGAATCAAAATCATAATTATCTTTAAACACATCCAAAAAATTAACTGCATACATATCATTTCCTATGGCTGTGCTAAAGGAAAATAAATTAATGTCCGTCTTAAATCGAGAATCTACTATAGAAGCTGGATTATACAAAACACCCTGAACACCAGCATAATTATCATGATAATAACCAAGATAAGACTGTGCATTTGCCGAAATAAAACTTGTGAAAACAAGAATAACTAGTAATGATTTTTTCATTTAATTGTTTTTAAATTAATGATTTATAATTCTACCGATATGGTACTCATAATGCTTCCAAAAGTACTACAAAAAATAACAAAAAAAAATCCCTACTTATAGGGATTTAAAAAAAAATTCTGAATATAGTGTAGGGATTTAAAAAAACCTAGAAAACCTCGCTCGCTTCTTTTAATTTCTCCATATTATTGACCAATTGTAATTCATCAATCAATTTTTGAATTTTACCATTCATTACACCGTCCATATCGAAGACATCTATACCAACCCTATGATCCGTAACACGCCCTTGTGAATAATTATAGGTACGTATTTTTGCTGAACGGTCACCCGAACTCACTTGTGACGTACGTTTTATAGCATCTTCAGCTTGTTTTTTGGCTAACTCCTGTTCGTACAAACGAGAACGCAAAACACCAAATGCTTTGTCTTTATTCTTATGTTGTGATTTTTGATCCTGACATTGCGCCACTAAACCCGTAGGAATGTGAGTTAATCGAACTGCTGATTTCGTAGTATTTACCGATTGTCCACCAGGTCCAGAAGAACAGAAAAAATCAACACGAACATCGTTCATATCAATTTGAACATCGAATTCCTCTGCTTCTGGAAGCACCATAACCGTTGCAGCAGAAGTATGAACACGTCCTTGCGTTTCCGTCTGCGGCACACGTTGCACTCGATGAACTCCAGCTTCGAACTTTAAAGTTCCGTATACATCTTCGCCGGTCACTTCAAAAATAACCTCTTTGAATCCACCTGAAGTTCCTTCATTCATATCCACAACCGAAGTTCTCCATCCTCTATTTTCGCAGTACTTGGTGTACATTCTAAACAAATCTCCTGCAAAAATACTAGCTTCATCACCACCCGTTCCTGCACGAATTTCGACCATCACATTTTTAGCATCTTCAGCATCTTTTGGAATCAACATGAATTTGATTTCATCTTCCAATTCTGGCAATCTTTCTTTGGCTTCGTCGAGTTGCATTTTTGCCATTTCGGTCATATCAGCATCGCTTCCGTCAGCAATTATCTCGTTAGCCTCATCAATATTAGCCATCAAAATAACATATTCATCCCGCTTTTCAGACAAAGCTTTTAAGCCTTTATATTCTTGGTTCAGTTGCACATACCGCTTCTGATCTGAAATTACATCAGGCTGTATAATTAAATCCGAAATTTCGTCAAAACGTTGTTTTACTATTTGAAGTCTATCTAACATATTATTTGGTTTGGTGTGCAAAAATACAAAAAAAATGTAAGTTTTAGTTTTGGTAATTCTTATTTTATATTTGTCATGAATTAAACTACCTCGAGGCAGAGCCCCAGTGGCATTAGCAAAATAACAGCCACAGATTCACAGATTTTCAAAAATCTTTTTTAATCTGTGAATCTGTGGCAAAAAAACCGAAGTAGAGCTTTGAAGAATTAAACATAAAGAGATTAAACTAAAAATTTAGGTTTTGAATTTGACTTTCTTTTAAATTTAGGGATTTCATCACATCAGAATAATTATTCACATCTACCGCATATAAAAGTTCAGCTGGAATAATTACAAATCTAAAAGTTTGATTATCTAAAAACTGAGGGGTCAATTCTAAATCATAATTTCCTCTTGCATAAATAGTATAATCTTTTTTACTAAAATCAAAATCATAATCAATTTCTCTGCCACCATTTAAATAAATTGTTCTTGGTATTAATTGCCAAACAGGTGTGGTGGAATTTATATTGTCACTCAATCTATAAATTAAAACGGTTTCATCATTATACAGGTCACCACCCAATTCTCTTTGAAAAGTGTTATAAATATAAAAACCATCGTCAATATTATAATTAAAATTAACATTTTTAATTTCAAATACTTGTGAAACAGTATCATTATCTACTGTTGAATCAACTTCGTTTATCGTACAACTCTCTAGGCTAAAAATTCCTACTAATGCTAAAAGAACAAACATTTTTTTCATAATTTTAAGGTTTAATGATTCATATAGTAACTACTTTCACGAACTGTGCCAAAGTTTTTTTTAAAGTTAAAACTATTTAAGTATCCTATGTCAATCCTACCTTTCACACTTATTAATTAAATTTAAGTTACGATTTTAAAACCATTTATTGTTTGAATTATATCCCGATATTCATAAAGCATAAAGTCTTACGCAAGACCTGCGCAAAATCTTTGAAAAAACAACCGATAAAATAATCGGCATTGCCAAATTAGCCAAATGGCACGAAAAAGTAAATCAATCTGGATTCAAGTCATTCAACACAATATATCAAACAATAATCAATCACTATTAAAACCATCATAAATTATTTTAAAAACAGAAGCACCAATGCCTCAGCAGAATCTTTCAATGCTAAAATAAAAGCATTTAAAGCACGATTCAGAGGTATGAGAAATATCGAATTATTCCTTTTTAGACTATCTAATATTTATACTTAACCCGTTGGGTGTAATTAGTTTTTGATGATAATTTTACGTCAGTTCGAGTAATTTTCGTTAGAAAATCGTATCGAGAACAAGTAAAATTTAATTAAAAACGGTTCTCGATAAATTTTTGTTCCGTTTTACTACACAAAAAATACTCAAACAGACGTTTTGAATAATTCTAACTAACGTTTTTGTTTATACTTAAAAATCAAGTAGTTGAAAAATCTAAATCTTCCGGTTTTAGATTGAATTTAGAAACTTGTTTCCTT
>JAYVIN010000095.1:0-8535 GCA_043770135.1 Flavobacterium sp.
AAGAGTCCAATAAATTGTACTCAATATATTGTCTATCGGCATTAACCATTGTAAAATTTTAAAAAGGATTAGACCATTTTAAAATTACAATTGGTATAACTTGAAGGTTGAAGAAAAATAGTATGGTTTTAAATCCCTAAATATCTTACAGAGTCTCCTGAGAGTGATATTAATTCGGAAAAACTCAATACAAGCCTGAATCGGGAAGGTAATTTTAAATAATTAATACCAATACTGATGAGATTGCTTCACCTATTCGAGCAAAGCTCTCGGGTCTTCGTGCCTCAGAATGACAAATAGCCAACTATTTTTTATGGAGTAAATTAAAAATCATATTTTCGTTCGACGGCAAAGCGAATCAGATCGGTTTTGCCATAGATATTCATTTTTTTAAGAATGTTTTTGCGGTGGGTATCGACCGTGCTTTTGCTTATAAAAAGTAAATTGGCAATTTCCTGAGATGTTTTTCCTTCGCCTATGAGTCGCAAGATTTCCTTTTCGCGGTTGCTTAACAAGATATTGTCTTTGCTGTATTGATCTTTAGAAGTTATAGCATCATCAAAAAATGTTTCGTTATTAGCAACGGCTCGGATGGCTTGAATTACTTTGCTCAGTGGCGAGTTTTTCATAATATAGCCCGAGGCTCCTGCAGCTTTCATTTGTTGTACCGCTTCTCCTTGGTCAAACATACTAAAAGCAATGACTTTGATTTCGGGAAACTCTGTCTTAATGGCTTTGGTAGCAGCAATCCCATCGCATTTTGGCATTCGGATATCGGTAAGCACAACCTGTGGTCTTTTCTTACGGACTAATTCTAAAAGTTCCTCGCCATCATTGGCTTCGCCAACAACGCAAATGTCGGCTTCATATTCTAACGACAGTTTAATGCCGTCTATAAGCGCTTGATGGTCTTCGGCAATGATTACTGTTATCATATGTGTAAATTATATTTTTCTATGGTCACATATGTAATCGCCTTTTTACTCAAAAGTGTTTGCTTACACAAACTTATTGTTAATGGCGATTTCATAATGGTAAGTCTATAATGATGGTGGTTCCTTTGGTTATTATCGAATCGATGGTGAAAGTTCCGCCCATTTGTTCTACTTTTTTCTCCATATTTTGGAGTCCAATTCCCGCTTTACTCACGATGGTCTTGGGATCAAATCCGCTGCCGTTGTCTTCGATAATAATATTAATTTCGGTGGGCGAGCCTTGGGTCAAATAGATATTGACTTCGGTGGCCTCAGCGTGTTTGATGATGTTGGTACACAATTCCTGAATCATTCGGAACAGGGTCACTTCGATGGTGTTGTCTAATCGTCGAGTAAGTCCAAACGGAATGACATTTATTTTTAGTTTTTCGAGAACACTCATTTTCTCTGCCATTTTGTTTACGGCAACTAGCAATCCTTCACTACCAATAACCCCTAGGTTTTTGAGGTGGGCAATATTGCGCACTTTTTGGTAAGCTTCCTCTAATAAAGCATCGGTTTTGCCGTAGAGTTTGCTTTCGCTTTGGTTTACCTCTTCTTTTTGGCGTTTTAGGTTTTGAAAGTTCAGTTTTAGCGTAGCGAGCATACTGCCCAAATTGTCGTGCAATTCATTGGCTATGTTTTGGCGTTCTTTTTCTTGGCTTTCGAGTATGAGATCAATATCGTTGAGCTCTTGTTCTTTGAGTACTTTTTCGAGTTCTTGAATTTTGATGAGTTTGTCCTGCTCGGCAATGCGTTTCTTTTTGATGATGTTTTTGTAGCCTAAAACACTTATTAGTACAAGTATAAAAACCAGTCCAATAAAAGAATAAAGTATCATTCGATTGGTTTTGATATTAGTTTTGAGCCGAAGGTTTTCGAGTTCTTTTTCTTTGGTTTTGTATTTGGTGTCAAAATTATTGACGGCAATATTTTGCTCTTCGGTGTTTAAGGAATCATGGTAGGCATTGGCTATTTCTAAATGATAGAGTGCCTTGTCCCTATTTTTAGCGTCTTTATAGTTCAAATAAAGAAAAGTATTGATGTTTTCTTTATTGGCTTTGACAGATTCGATTAATTGTATGCTATTGGCTTCATGTAGTAAGGCAATCGCTTTTTCGAATTGATACAGTTGTCTATAATTCGAGGCCTGATTCATTACATTATAACAAATGTAATTGGGGTTTGTGTTTTTATCTGCTACAAGAATAATTTTATTTTTTTTGAGGTAATACAAACCCGAATCTGGCCTACTCAATACATCACTAAACAAAACAGAAAGGTTATTGTATATCTTGATTTCGAGTTTTTTGTCTTTTACTTTTTGGTTCAAAACCAGGGCTTTTCTAAAATAAAGCAGACTTTCTTGAGCTTCTTTGGTATTGATTTTTAAAGACGCTATTTGTACGTACCCTTTCAGAATTTTAAAGGTATCTTTACTAGCTAAAGCATACTCCAAATATTCGTTGAGATAGTACTGGTGTTTATTGTTTTCATTTTCAAAAAATTTTAGTAAAAAAGCTATTTCTAAATTAATATCATTTGCTTTAGCTACTGCATTTGCTTTTTGATATTTTTTTTTAGCAATAAGATAGTTCTCAATGGCTTTCTGAACATTATTTTCTTTATTATAACTTTTGGCAATTAAAAAATAATAAAATCCTAAATCTTCAGATGTTAATTTGGTAGTTTTTATTTTTGAAAGTTGCAGCAAAGCTTGTTTCGATTTACCTTTTTCTATAATAGAATCGAGGGATTGTAGGGTTTTATTTTGCCCAAAGCCATTGCTCACGATGCAGAACAACGTGAGCAAAAAGCTAAAAGACTTATGTAAATTTATAATCATTTTTAAGACTGAATCGTTCCTGTTCCAGTTTTAATAATAGTTCCTATAAGATCATGTTTCCCTTTGATATGATGAAAAACAACACTAATAGGATTTATTAATTCACTTTCAGTAAATCCAAATAAAGATAAATCAACAATAAATGAAACAAAATTAGTGTTGTTTGGTATTGTCAAATCTTCACATTCAATATCTCTTAAATGTATTTTGAGTTTTTTAACACCATTGTCGTCAAATTTCCCAATCACTTTGATGCTGTATTTATTGTCATCGCTTTCTTTTGGCAATGATACAGCAACTACTGCTTTACTAGCAGACAAAAACGTTCCTTTTAAATCGTAAACTTTCATTTATTTAGTTTTTTAAATTAATAATAGTCAAATTTCGAGGTTTAAAGTATAAAAAAAATCCCTACAAATGGGGATTTTTTAAAAACTTGTTTTTGAAGAAAAGTGGCGTCCTTTCAAAAAAGATTAAATTGTATTCCTACTCGCCTTGAACATTCTCAACTCTTCCCAAGTGAATTTGTAATCAGATGCAATTGACTTACAAAAATTACTTTCTAAAAAAGTAGATTTGGTTTCTGCTAGAGGTTTATCAAAATATGTAAAGCCCATTTTGGACAAAGAAAAAAAACTAATTTATGCAAGATAGATTAGGCAATAAAATTCGTTTGCTTCATATAATTGATGCCATTAATGAATCTAACTTTTATTTTTTGGCCATTTTTGCCTTGTATTTAGAAGGTAGACAATTGAATTGCTTTTCAAAAGAAATTTTAAAATATTTATAATCATTAAATCCAACTTCAAAAGCTATCTGACTTAGGTTAAGGTCGTCTATTAAAATTAAATGAGCCGCTTTTTTTAATCGGATAGATCGAATAAAAGAAGTTAATGACAAGCCTGTTAATGACTTAATTTTACGATACAAAGTAGATTGGCTCATATTCAATTCATCCACCATGGTTTCGATACTAAAGGAACTATTTTGAATATTATTTTCAACTAAAACAATTGCTCTGTGTATAAAAGCACCCTCTGTACTAGTGTCTTTTTCAATTTCTGCTAAGGTGGGTTCAAACTGAATCTTATTCAAGAAAAGAGCTCTAAGGTTTTTTCTGCTTTCTAATAAATTAGAAATTCTTGCTTTAATGATGACAGGATTAAACGGTTTAGTAACATAGTCATCAGCACCTGTTTGAAGTCCTTGAATCTCAAAAACGGTGGATGACCTAGCGGTTAATAAAATTATAGGAATATGCGAAGTAATAATTTGTGATTTGAGTTCTTTACACAGGGTTATTCCATCCTTGCCTGGCATCATGACATCACTTACTATTAAATCAGGAATTTCTTCGGAGGCTATCTTAAATCCATCATTCCCATTTTCGGCCAAAAAGATGGTGTAAGAATCGGAAAGAATGTCTTTTAGATAGTCTAAGATATCAGGATTATCATCAATTATTAATATTGAATTTTCTTTGGCATTAATACTTAAATTCTCCACAATATTTTCTATACTATTTTCAGTAGTTTTTGTCTGATATGCGTTTATATTGTCTGTATTAACAAAATCATTATTGATTTCTCCTTCATAATAATCCATATTTATTGGGAGTTTAATAATAAATTCAGTTCCTACATTTATTTTACTTTTCACCTCGATGGTGCCTTTATGAAGTTCAATAATTTTTTTTGAAAAGGTAAGACCAATACCACTCCCGACCATTTTTGAAGATTCTGCCGATTTAATTTGAAAAAAGTGGTCAAAAATTTTGTCGAGATAATCTTCTTCCATTCCTAGACCACTATCTTGTACAGCGATAATGCAGTATTCGTCTTTCTTTTCAACTGATAAAGTTATCTTATCCCCGGAGTTACAATATTTAATGGCATTGGAAAGTAAATTGCACAATACGATTTCTATTTTATTTCTATCAAACGGGAATAATATTTCATCATCGCTGTGTTTATATCGGTATTTAATTCCTTTTGATTTGGCCATTTCATTAAAATAAAGATAGACTTCTCGTGAAAATCGTACAATATTGCCTTGAGAGGCATTCAATTGCAAAAGTCCGAATTCAGCCTTGCGAAAATCCAATAATTGATTGATAAGATTAAGCAATCTATCAGCATTTCGTTCCATGACACTGAGTTTTTTTGCCACCCTTGCATCAAGGTCTGTATTCTCCATTAGTTCGTTTAGCGGGCTTATGATAAGGGTTAATGGAGTTCTAAATTCATGGGATATATTGGTAAAGAAATTTAATTTTAATTCACTCAATTCCATTTCTTTTTCCTTGTCATTTCGTGCAATTTTCAATTTATTCTCTAATTTTAATTGGTCATTATAAAATTTTAAAATATAAAAAATAATTATAACTACTAAAATGGTATATAAAATTATGGCCCAAATACTTTTCCAGGGTGAACGGGACACTTCGATAACTAAATTTTTGGGTTCACTCCAGGTTTGATTATCCCTTGTGGCAGAAACCTTAAGTACATACTTTCCGCTTTCTAATCCGGCAAAATTAATTTCGTTTTTGTTTTGAAGATCAAACCATTTGTCTTGAAATCCTTCTAATTTGTATCGGTATTTGGTGTTTAATTTCCCAGAAAAATTATTGGTTATAAAACCTATTGAGAAAAAATTTTCGTTATGGTTAAGTTCAATCCTATCGACATAACTAAAGTTTTTGTCTATGATTTCATGCTCATTTTTTTCGTTTGGAAAACCAATAACAGTATTGTTTACTCTTAGATTAGTATAAATGACTTCAGGAATGGGGTCAATAGTACTAATTTTATCAGGATTAAAATAGGTAATGTTGTCTACACCTCCGAAATAAATTAGATTATTTTCAAAATTATAAAAGCTTCTGCTATTAAACGAGGTTGTTTTTACACCGTTATCTTCACCATAGTTTACAAACGAATGTTTTTGTTCATTGTACTTTACTATTTCGGTTTTGGTACTCAACCAAATATTTGATTTAGCGTCAAAAGTTATGGCACAAATAAAATCGCTATTCAATCCCTCTTCCTTAGTAAGCTTGTTTTGAATAGTAAGTTTTTTGTTTTTGTAAGCTAATTTAACTAACCCGCTTGGAGTTCCTAACCAGATATAGTCGTTTTTTATAGCTATTGAATTAATGATAACACTGGGTAATTTATCGTTTATCTTTAGAGATTTAGCGCTAAATTTCCTTGTAGATTTATCAAATAAATGCAAACCGTTGTATGTACCTACCCAAATATTCCCTTTTGAATCTTCTTTAAAACCAGTGATGCGATTACTCTCAATTTTAGCATTCCCTGTTTTTAAATCCGAATAAAAAGTATATGCTTTCTCGTTTGCAATGTCTTTGATTGGTACAATTGCAATACCACTTTGCTGTGTTCCAATAAAAAGAGTATTGCTATTATCTACATAAAACGCTGTAGCTTTTGATATTTTTTTATGGGTAAAAATAATTTTATTTAAAGTCAAATCATAAATATAGAAACTGGTTTTGCTACCGATAAATAATTTGTTTTGATGTTCGTAAATAGCAAGTATTTTGGTTAATCCAATTTCATTTATGGGTTTTAGATTTGCAAAATCGGTTCCAGAATGAACGCCATTATTTAGCGTTCCAACAAACAAGCTATTTTTACTTTTATAAATAGCTGTAAAATTGAGATCTCCATTCAAAGACCCTGAATTGATTTCCTCGCTTGCGTTTTTAAATTCTTTGCCTTCAATTAATTTTACAACACCACCATTGGCAGTGGCTACCCAAATTTGGTTGTTTTTGTCATGATGGACTTTAAGTATAGTTTTGTAATTTGTTTTTATTTTTCCTGAGTTAGACGAGACTAATTCAATTTTGGAGAATTTTGTTAAATCAGCATTACTTCTATAAAGTCCTTTGCCCCATGTACCTATCCAAAGTCTGTTTTTTGAATCTAACGAAAGGGTTTTGTAAAAATCGCTACTAACACCAGTTTCAAGAGAATCTATTTTTTGGGTTTTAAAATCAAAGTAATACAACTTCGTGTTTTTATTAGATGTCCCAATCCATATTTTATTACGTTTTGAATCCAGAATTAGGTCTGTAAGATTATTTTTTATTTTATAAGATACTAAGTTCTCTCCATTTATTTTAAATTTTGACACCGTTTGAAAATAACTAAGCCACATATTTGATTGATTGTCTTTCACAATACTTTGAACGACAGATCTTATCTTAATGTGTTTTATCAATTTATTTGTTGTTGGATTAATCACAAAGACACCATCTTCCCAGGTTCCAATCCAAATATTACCGGTCTTGTCGGCTGCAATTGCAGTAATATTTATAGCACTACTTTTGACTTTATTTATAAGATGATTATAGTTTTTTATGCTATTATTTCTGACGTCTATTGAAGAAATTCCACCACTTTTTGTTCCAATCCAGATAATGTTTGATTCGTCTTTAAATAAGACTTCTATATTCTCGTTTTTTAGTTTTTTATAATTTTTTCCTGGTTTTATATTTTCAAAATTATATCCGTTATATTTAGTCAAACCATTTTCTGTTCCAATCCATTTTACATTTAGATCGTCACTAATTATAGAAGTAACATATTCATGTGGTAAACCTTGATTGGTTGTAATGTATTCCAAAACATAATTAGTGTCATTATCTTGAGCATTGATTAAGGAGGAAATAAATAATATATAAAAAATGAATATTGTTTTTTGCATTTTAGAATCACTTTAGGGTTAAAATTTGGTCTTTTAGGAATGGAATATCTTTCATCGAAATAGAAAATTTCATAAATGAATTCACAATTTTTTTCTTAGAATTTGTTAATAGGCTCTTGTAAAAGTATGAGAATTTACAGTAACCATAGTTCATCATAACACAAATGCTCATTCCGACCTACTAATTGAACGAATTATCCCCCTAGCAATAAGCCGCTAAGGTTTAATTTTGTTAAGACAATATTACGAAAACGTTACCGTAAATTTATAAAAGTAATTTAAATGAAAAAAATAGTAAAGACTAAAACTCACAAAAAAATAACTTTTAGAACAAAATTGGCTTAAAATTTTGAGCCAACAAAAATTCTTCGATAGTTCTGGTGTATTTATCAGGCTAAAATTAGAATACATTTTCTTCCGAAAAAATAGTGCTTCAACTTGAATATTTTAATAAACAAAAACATATAATCTTGAAATTGATGAAAATGCCAAATTACTTAATTACAACCCTATTAATTGTGTTGCTTTTTTTTACCGCTGTCAGTTCAAAAGCACAACAGCAAAACGCCAAAAAAAAATTACCCAATATTATTTTCATATACGCTGATGATTTAGGATATGGAGATCTTGGTGCTTATGGTGCAACGGAAATCAAAACTCCAAATATGGATGCCCTAGCAAACGGAGGTATTCGTTTTACAAATGGCTATGCCACCTCAGCAACATGCACACCAAGCCGCTACGGCTTGCTTACCGGAATCTATCCATGGCGAGAGAAAGATGCTAAAATTTTGCCTGGAACCGCTCCTTTGCTAATCAAAACCAGTCAAATGACTATCCCTAAAATGTTGAAAGAAAAAGGTTATCGTACTGGAATTGTAGGGAAGTGGCATTTAGGTCTTGGTGAAGGGAATCTTAATTGGAATAGAAAAATCACTCCAAGTCCAAACGAAGTGGGGTTCGATTATTCCTACA
>JAYVIN010000096.1:0-25055 GCA_043770135.1 Flavobacterium sp.
AGAAAGCGTAGGCAAAGTTGCGACTAAAGCCTTACGTAATGCTGGAGCGGTTCCTTGCGTGTTATACGGAGGAAATCAACCAGTGCATTTTTCAGCAGATGAAAAAGCATTTAAAACATTGGTTTACACTCCAAACGCACACACAGTTGTGATTGATCTTGGACAAAAAACCTTTAACGCTGTTTTACAAGACATTCAGGTACACCCAGTGTCAGACAGAATTTTACACATTGACTTTTTTGAATTAAACGAAAGCAAAGAAATCACGATGGAAGTTCCAGTTAAAATTGTTGGAACGTCTCCAGGAGTATTATTAGGGGGTGATTTACGTTTGAATCAACGTAGACTAAAAGTAAGAGCTTTGCCTAAAAATCTTCCTGATTTTATTGAAGCTAACATTTCTGAACTTCAAATGGGGAACAAATTGTATGTGACTAAAGTGGAAACCAAAAATTTCAAATTAGTTCACCCAGACAATACCGTAATTTGCCAAGTGAAGATTTCTCGTGCCGCTATGAAAGCAGCTCAAGAGGCAGCAAAAGCAGCAAAAGCACCTGCAGGAAAAAAGAAAAAATAATATTTTTTCAAATATTTAAAAAAGCATCAGTTTTACAACTGGTGCTTTTTTGTTTAATAAAGCTTTAAGCCGTCAAAAGACTATAATAAACCCGTTGGGCGTAATTAATATAAAATTCAATTTATTGGCTTAATAAAAGATTTAATCACTTAGACCTGTCGGCAGAAAGGTCTATATGGTTAAAAAATCATGAAAATTGAATTACACCCAACAGATAGGAATATTATAACTTTTTATTAAAATCCTATAATACTTTTCATTGGTTAAATGCAAACTTTGTATAATAATTAAAATTATAGTGCAGATGAGCAAGACATTCCTGACACTAGTAATATTAACATCTATATTCTTTACATAATCCAAATCCGCACAACAAAAAGAAACAATTGCAAAAGAAAATGTAGTCCAAGCCAAACAGGATTTGATAGACACTAAAAAATTTCAAATGCTAATTATTGGATTATCTTCAAAGCCGAATATAGGTTCAAAATTATTGATAACGAAAAAAGAATTGCTGAACTCAGAGTCAAAATAAACGAACCTGGTAACACGTTCGATAGTTTATAGAGAACCCGAATCGAAAAGCTCGAAGCAAAAAAAAGCGAACTAAAATCGAAACTAAATAATTACGATGGCAACCAAACCGAGTGGAAAACTTTTAAGAATGATTTCAACCGCGATATGGACAAAATTGGGAACAACATAAGAGATACCCGTTGGGTTTAATTAATAAAAAATTTAACCATATGGAAGCATAGAAAAAAAGATTGGGATAGCCCAATTGCTTTGCCTCTTCGTCCGCCGAGGCGGACTCGTGTCTTGGATTCACATAACTATTTTTTTCTCGAATTATGTGAAACGACTTTCAAAATTTTCAGAATTTATGTTTCTGCCTGTCGGCAGAAAGGTCTATTTAGTTAAAAAATTATGAAAATTGAATTACACCAAACGGGTTATAATAAATATTTTTATTCAAATTAAGATATTCTAAAGCTTCCAGCCTTTGGAAGGATGGAAGCTTTAGAAGAGGCTTGAAGGTTTAAAAATCGAAAATTAAGTTTACTTTTGTACATTGATAAAATGGTTCAAAACTCTGTTTCGTCAAACAGATTCAGAAAATAGTATAGCATACATAAAACCAGAGGTTCTCGAACACCAAAAAAATAATATAAAAAGCGTGAGTAAGAAATTTTTAATCGTTGGATTGGGCAATATTGGAGCCGAATATGTAAACACACGACATAATATTGGTTTTAAAGTTCTTGACTTCGTAGCCAAAAAAGAAGAGGTTTCGTTTGAAACCGTGAAATTAGGTTCACTCGCGGAATATAAACTTAAAGGACGAACTTTTTTGCTTTTGAAACCCAATACGTATATGAATTTGAGTGGAAAAGCAGTAAAATATTGGATGGACAAAGAGAACATTCCTAAAGAAAACATACTTGTTATTACCGATGATTTGAATTTGTCTTTTGGCTCTATTAGAATCAGACCAAAAGGAAGCGATGGAGGACACAACGGACTCAAAAGTATCCATGCAACACTAAACACAACCGATTATCCTAGATTCCGTTTTGGCATTAGTGATGAATTCAAAAAGGGAAAACAAGTAGATTATGTTCTTGGAGAATGGGATGAAACCGAAAGAGCAGCACTCCCTGAGCGATTAGAAATAGCTTATGAAATTATTAAATCGTTTGGAACTTCAGGATTAGAAAACACAATGACCACTTTTAATGGAAAGTAATACCAATTGTGAAATATTAAAATCGAAAATGTCAATATAGAAAAAATGTAGTGCAATTTATTTGACTATTACTTATTTCTAATCGCTATAATTAAGACTGATAATATTTCAATTCAAAACCTCAATACTTAATTACTTATCTATGAATGAATTATATTAAATCATGAAAAAAGAGACTTCTATCTGCATAGTTCAATTATTTAGCATTCTTTGTTTTATAATATCATTTTCGGTCTATGGTCAGCAAATTTCAAGTGATAAACCCAATTTAGCATCTCAAAAAAAATCAAAAAACGGATTCATTCGATGTGCCACTCCAGAAAATGAAGAAAAGATGCAGGCTAAAAACCCAAATAGAATGAGCAATTCTCAATTCGAAAATTGGATAGCACCAATAATTGCAAAACAAAAACAAGCAAACATAAATAATAAAACCGCCTTAACAATCTATACCATTCCAGTGGTTATTCATATCATTCATGATGGAGATGCTATCAATACAAATGTTTCCCATCAAAATGAAAATATTTCGGATGCTCAGGCAGCATCTCAAGTTAACGTGTTAAATCAAGATTTTAGAAAAATATTTGGAACTCCAGGGTTTGGCACTACAGGTTACAATCGGGGTGTTGACTGCTTGATAAATTTTGTGTTAGCTAAACAAGACCCATATGGTGTTTTAACCACAGGAATTGAACATATTAACTTAGGTAAAGCCAGTTGGTCTGAAGAAGAAATAGATGTTTTAGTTAAACCAGAAACCCAGTGGGATCCCAACAGATATCTTAATATGTGGTGTGTTAAATTTTCAGTTAATTTACTGGGTTATGCCCAATTTCCATCCAATTCAAATTTATCAGGTTTGAACACAACGGGAGGCGATGCTAATACCGATGGAATTGTAATTAATTATGATGTAATGGGAACCAACGCACAAAATGACGGTTCTTTCGAATTAAACCCAAGATTTAATATTGGTCGAACAGCTACTCACGAAATAGGTCATTTTTTAGGGCTTAGACATATTTGGGGTGATATAGGGAATCGAGAAAAAAAAATTCTAGATTGTACAGCATCCGATTTTTGTTCAGACACTTCTCAAGCAGGTTGGGAAAACTATGATTGTATTATTTCGGATTCATGTCCTGACATATCAGGAAATGACATGATCGAAAACTATATGGATTATACCAACGATGCCTGTATGAATACTTTTACAGCTGGTCAAAGAACAAGAATGTTGGCTGTAATGACAAATTCTCCAAGGCGAAAAGAATTGGCAACATCTACTACTGCAACTCCTGGTTTTAGAAAAACATTAGATGCTGCCCTAAAAATTATGTCTATAAGTACATCTGGTTGTGATGCTACTTTTACGCCTTCGATAAAAATAGAAAATAAAGGTACAACCAATCTTCAAACCGTTTCAATAAGCTACACAATAGACAATTTGAACCCACAAGTTTTTGTTTGGACTGGTACTCTTGCTCAAGACGAATCGAGTTTAATAAGCATACCCACAATTCCTACTTTGAGAGGAACACACCTGTTTAGTGCACAGGTTACTGCGGTGAACAATTTGACGGATTTGAACAATTTAAATAATAGTACATCCAAGAGTTATACAATTGCTTCATTAACTCAAACAACAGGAGACGCCACTCCCCAAATCACTTTGACTTTGCAATGTGATAGAGATGGCAGCGAAACTACTTGGACTTTAAAAAACCAAATTGGCACTACGCTTTATAGCGGTGGGCCTTATATTGATGCCGAGTCTTCAACAACATTGAACCTACCTGTAACAGAAACTTTTGATTTAACAAATGGAGAATGTTACACTTTTACAATCAATGACACGTTTGGTGATGGAATTAATACAAACGGTGGCGTAGGAGGTTATTCTTTAAAAGACGAAAACAATCTTATTTTTTCTACGGGTGGAACTTTCTTATTTAGTGAGTCAAAATCGTTTTCTATCAATCCTTCATTAGGAAATAATGAGTTCGAAATTATAGAAAACATTTACCTTTACCCAAATCCAACTAAAGAAAAGTTAATCCTAAAAACATCAAGTGAATTTGGTTTACCTGATCGGTATGCAATTAGTAACAGTTTGGGACAATTTATTATCAAAAATGAAGTTTTTAAAGAAACTGATTTGGTTATTAATACATCCCTTTTGCCAATTGGCGTATATTTTATTACAATTGAAAAAGGAAATCACAAAAAAACCTTGCAATTTATTAAGGAATAATTCAACTATCGAAACTACAACTTTTACATATCATTTATGAAGTTGGTAATTCATTTAATTATGAAAAAAAAAATATCTAATACAACTCTTAAAACACTTGTTTTTGTTTGTCTTTTTGTTTTTGGTTCTGTTTTGGCACAGGAAAAAAATGAAAAGATGTTGTTTGGCAAACCAATAAGCCCAGAAAAAGTAAATCCAAAAACTGGGATTATACGATGTGCAACAACCGAGTACGAAAGTTATCTTCAGGAGAAACATCCAAAACGGATGAATAATGCTCAATTTGAATCTTGGCTTGCGCCATTGATTCAAAAACAAGCTGCAATGCGAACTTCTCAAACCAATGCAATTATTACAATTCCTGTTGTGGTTCATGTGATTTATAATGGACAAGCCGTAGGAACTGCACCCAATATTAGTGATATTCAAGTAGATTCTCAAATTACAGTACTCAATCAAGATTTTAGAAGAATGTTTGGAACGCCGGGCTATAATACAAATGCAGTGGGTGCTGATACTGAAATTCAATTTGTTTTGGCTAAACAAGACCCTAACGGAAATCCAACCAATGGGATTGACCGGGTAAGTGTTTGTCAAGATTTATGGTCACAATCAAAAATAGAATCTACATTAAAACCTACAACGATATGGGATCCTACCCAATATCTAAATCTTTGGAGTGTTCAATTCGAAGACAATGATCTTTTAGGATACGCACAGTTCCCAGAAGGTTCCGGGCTAAATGGTTTGAGTTCTTCAGGCGGTGTTGCAAGCACAGATGGGGTTGTTGTGCGATATAATTCCTTTGGTAGCGGATTTGGAGCAGACTACATATTAAAATCGCCTTACAACAAAGGACGAACAATGACGCACGAAATAGGTCATTTGCTGGGATTAATTCATATTTGGGGGGATGGATCTAGTTGTTTTACTAATACCGATTTTTGTACAGACACACCAGTAGCAAAAGATGCAAATGAAGGTTGCCCTATAGGAACGGATAGCTGTACTTCGAGAGCTGGAAATGATATGATAGAAAATTATATGGATTATACCGATGATCTTTGCATGAGTGTTTTCACACAAGATCAAAAGACTAGAATGGTTACTGTTATGGCAAATTCCCCTAGAAGAAGTAGTTTAAAAACATCTACTAAAGGCAATGCTGTAACTCTATTTGCCAATGATGCCGAAGTAAAATTTGAATCCAGTTGTCCGCCAATTACCTGTAGTACAATGGTAAATCAAATCATACAAAAAATTATTATTTATAACAGAGGGAATAACACTTTAACTACTGTTACAGGGAATTATACAATTAATGGAGGAAGTGCTATTCCGTTTTCATGGTCAGGTAGTTTAGCAACAAATAAGTTTGCGACTATTAGCATTACTATTAATGCTGTTGTAAACGGAACGGTAAACGTTAGTATTGATAAAGTTAATAACGTTACAGATCAAAGGCCATCCAACAACATAGCTTCTGGGAGTTACACCTTGCCTTCTTCTCCAGCTAATTATGCATTTACTAATTATGTTTTTAGACTACAACAAGATTATTTTGGAAGTGAAACCACTTGGAATATAAAAGATTCTGCTGGAACAATAGTATATAAAAGTGATCCCTATACAAACACCTACGTAAATGGAACCACGGTGTCTCCTGTTCCAGCGCTGATAACTAAAAATTGGACATTGGAAAACAATAAATGTTATACTTTTACAATCAATGACTCTCGAGGTGATGGCATTTGTTGTGGCACTAATCTTGGCGAAAGTGGCACGGGTTATTATGATATTAAATCCTCAGATGGTTCGATAATAGTCGCTTCGGGTGCTTCTTTTACTACAAGTCAGAGTAAATCTTTTACCACAAATACACTAGGAAATCTAGATTTTGAGAATTCGAATGAAATTTTTATTTATCCAAATCCTGCGAAAGATATTGTAATAATAAATGTTCCAAGTCATTTAGGCTTACCAAATAGCTATATTATTTCTAGTAATTCGGGTCAAATTATTATACAAAACCAAGTGGTAACAACTAACGATTTAACTATAAATACTTCTTCTTTGAGTAACGGAATCTATTTTATTACCGTTGTAAAAGAAAATGAAAAAAAGACACTGAAATTCATTAAAAAATAGCTTTTTCAAATATAAATAAAGAGGGTTGATTCGTCTCAATCCTTTTTTTATCTCCATTATTAGCGTAAATTTGCCCTAGTATAAAAATAACCGCTTTGAATATTTTTCATTCCATAACTGATTTCATCCCGATGACTATCGGGACTACAAAAAAAACCGTATTTACTTTAGGCACTTTTGATGGGGTTCACATCGGACATAAAAAAATCCTAGAAAAGCTAACTCAAAAGACTAACAATGATGACTCAGAAAGTTTAGTTCTTACATTTTTTCCACATCCTAGAATGGTTTTGGAAGATAAATCGGATGTAAAACTATTGAATACACTTTCAGAAAAAATCGAATTATTGAAAAACATAGGAATAGAAAATCTTGTTATTCACCCTTTTGACGAAAAATTTTCACAATTGACCGCCCACGAGTTTGTAAAAACGGTATTGGTTGACCAGTTTCACATCAAAAAAATAATTATCGGACACGATCATCGATTTGGAAAAAATCGTTCTGCGAATATTGATGATTTAATTGCTTTCGGAAAACAATATGATTTTGAAGTAGAACAAATATCCGTTCAGGAAATAGAAGAAGTATCTATAAGTTCCACCAAAATTAGGAAGGCTTTACAAGCGGGTAACATAGAATTAGCAAATAATTTTCTTGGTTATGATTACTTTTTGTCAGGATTAATTATAGAAGGAAATCAATTAGGTAGAACCATTGGTTTTCCTACTGCCAACTTAAAAATAGAAGAATACTACAAACTTATTCCTAGAAATGGAGTTTATATTGTAAAAAGTATACTTGGTCAAAAAACTATTTTTGGCATCATGAATATTGGTTATAATCCTACTGTAGACGGACAAAATTTAACTATAGAAATTCATTATTTTGATTTTGATGCTGATTTGTATGGTAAGAAAATTTCCGTTTCTCTTTTACACTTTTTACGTTCGGAGCAAAAATTTGAATCTATTACTCTATTGAAAGAACAGTTAGAAAAAGATAAAAATAAAGCATTGGCATTCCTCCACAAATTATAAGAAGGTTGTACTAAATTTTTTATATTATTTTCATCAAATTATACTGTTTTTTTTGTAAATTTGGAAGTCACTACATTGTTTATTAAAGAATTACTTATTCTAACCTTTAAAGAATAAACACATGAAACTATCAAAAGAATTTTATAATGGGGTTATCGTCTTTCTCGGGATTGGCGTTTATTTTGCATTGATGAATATTTTGGGATTTTCAAATGTATTTTACTTGCGTTTTTTTAATGTTTTATTCGTTTTTTATGGCGTGAACAAAACCGTCAAAATGAATATTGCAGAAGGAAATAGAGAATTTATTTCTAATGCGTTTTCAGCAATGACTACTTCTCTTATTGGGGTCTTTCTTAGCGTTATCGGACTGGTTGTTTACAGTTATATCAAGGGAGGCGATGCTTATGTACAATCCCTTTCGAAAACCTTTTTATTTGGCGGAAACCCATCTGTCATGACCTATAGTATTTGTTTGCTTTTTGAAGGAATTGCATCCTCCGTAATTGTCACTTTATTAGTAATGTTTTATCATAACAAACAATACCCCGCAGATTAGATACATAAGGTATTAAGAATTTATTCCTCTCATTTATAACTACACCCTTGTTGATTCAAACAATTTGACTATTTTTGAGCGAATAAAATTAGATCTATGAGCCTTATTAAACACAATTGGACTGCAGCCGAAATAATAGCAATTTACAACAAGCCAATGATGGATTTGCTTTTTGAAGCAGCCTCTGTTCACAGAGAACATCATGATCCGAATGTAGTTCAGGTTTCCACTTTATTGTCTATTAAAACAGGCGGATGTCCAGAAGATTGTGGTTACTGTCCTCAAGCGGCCCGCTATCATACCGATATTGAAGGCAATGATTTAATGACCGTTAGTCAAGTAAAAGCGCAAGCTTTACGAGCCAAATCAGGCGGGTCTTCTCGTGTTTGTATGGGTGCAGCTTGGCGAAATGTAAAAGACGGTCCCGAATTTGACCAAGTGCTAGAAATGGTTCGTACCATTAACAAACTCGATATGGAAGTATGTTGTACATTGGGAATGATAACTGAAAATCAAGCCCAACGTTTAGCAGAAGCAGGACTTTATGCTTACAATCATAACTTAGATACCTCAGAAGAATATTATAAAGAAGTTATTTCGACTCGTGGTTTCGAAGACCGTTTAGAAACTATTGCAAATGTTCGCAAGACTAACGTTACTGTTTGTAGTGGAGGAATCATAGGAATGGGCGAAAGTATTGAAGATCGAGCAGGGATGTTAGTAGCGCTTTCTACCTTAAATCCACAACCAGAATCCGTACCAATAAATGCTTTGGTTGCTGTCGAAGGAACCCCAATGGAAGACGAAAAACCTGTAGAAATATGGGAAATGATTCGAATGGTAGCCACCACTAGAATAATTATGCCAGAAACTCAGGTGCGTTTGTCGGCTGGAAGAATGAACATGAGTCGAGAAGGACAGGCTATGTGCTTTTTTGCGGGAGCTAATTCTATATTTGCAGGGGATAAATTACTCACCACTCCAAATCCTGATGTTAATGAAGACATGAAAATGTTTGAAATGTTAGGTTTAAATCCACAAAAACCTTTTACAAAAGTATCACAACCACAAACTGTTGAAGCGGTAGATTCTCAATTTGCTCCGTTGGGTGAAAAGCCAAAATGGTCTCGACCTAGTCATACGATTGAACGAAATTTAGAAGCTTCAATTAAAGGAAAGTAATAATTTGATCCAAAATAATTTAATTAGAATTTACTTTATCTAATTATTTACGACCTATTTTTTTTCTATCGATTAGACCCATTTATTTCAATACTTAATTTGGTTGAATACGCCTTATTATTGACATATTATTCCATTTTACTTGGTTGTTTTGTATTTACCTTTGACTGAATAATAAATTATAGGTAATACAGTATGAACAGATTTATAGCCTTTGTAAAAACACTAATATTGTTTTTGGGATTATTTACTAATGCACAAACTATTGTTTGGACGGGTAGTGCAGCCAATAATGATTTCTTTGACGAAGCAAATTGGAAAAATTCAATAACTGAGATAGCCCCAGATAACAATACTATTGATGCTGGACAAGCGATTAATTTTCAACTTCAAATCAATAATGTAGCTACCACAATAAATGCCAATGGCGATATAGCTTTAGGTACTGGAAGTCTGAATATTAGTTTAGCAAAACTTGCCGCTACTTCTTTTTCAGGTGGAAATGTTTCTGTTAATGAAGAAGCTTACATCGATTTAAGTAGTGCAACACCTTTATTAAATGCTGTTCAAGTCAATTTCACCTCAGGTATTGCTTGGATAAAAACATTAAATTCTTCGGCTAAAATCATATCTTTTAATAATTTAGTTCAAATAAAAGTAAATGGAAGCAATGCTATTTATAAAACCAATTTACGTTTGGACAATTACTACCTCAAAGGATGTGTAATTAGAGCTAATTTGGCTTCTACTTCTCCTTTGACAATCTATGATGGATTTAATTTGCAAGGAACTTCAGCTACCATTACAGTAAATACTATTCATAGCGGTACAGCTATTGCAAATTCGATGAATAATAAAATAGAGTCTTTTATTTTGAAAAAAGGATATATGGTCACTTTTGCTGTTGGAAATGATGGAACAGGGAAAAGCAAAAACTATATAGCTTCCAATGAAGATTTAGTTATAAATTCATTACCAAGAGCAATATTTAATTCCATTTCATTCATTCGTGTCCTGCCTTGGAATTGGGTAAGTAAAAAAGGTATTGGAGGAACAATTACGGGTTTAGACGAGGATTGGTATTATCGATGGCTTAATAGCGGAGAGTCAACAATTGACCGTGAATATGCCCCAATGTGTTTTGGACTTAGTGGAGCAAATGACGCTAATGATATTCTTTTATACCAAGGAAAATATAAAGCAACTCATGTTATGGGTTTCAATGAACCAGATAATTGTAATGATCAAGGAGGTGTAAATGGCGGATGTATTATTGCTAATGCAGTCCCAATCTATAAAAACTTGATGAAAACAGGTTTGCGGATGGTATCTCCTGCTGGTACAGAAGGAGCTGCTACCGGCTGGCTGAAAGATTTTAATATTGCTGCTAAAGCTCAGGATGTTCGTATAGATGCAATTGCGGTTCATTGGTACGACTGGGGGAATAACCCTAAACTGAATACCAACCCTACTGCTCAAGAAGTTTTTGATCGATTTAAAATTTATCTTACTACCATTCATAATTTATACGGTTTACCTATTTGGATTACTGAATTTAATGCAAATCCCTACAGATCAACAGCTGTAAATCTTGGTTTTATGAAACTTGCCTTACCTTATTTAGAAAGCCTTGATTATATAGAACGTTATGCATGGTTTCAGCCCAGCTCTGGTGTGGCAAATTATTTTGATGCTAATGGTAATTACACAGACGTAGGTATTTATTACAAAAACGCTATATCAAATCCATCCATTCCTGAAGCTACTGTAGATGCAAATAATAATTTAAGTTTAGTAGAGTTTCCTAATGTTGCTCTAAATAAACCTGCTACAACCAATTCTTTTTATTCAGATACTTATGTAGCATCAAAAGCAGTAGATGGAGATCTTACTAGTCAATGGATTGTTAACTTTGGATCGACTACTGATCTCAACTATGTCCCTTTACCAGCATGGTTAGAGATTGACTTACAAGGCAGTTTTACTATTGATAGTTTCCGAATTTTGGAATCATCCAGAGCTTTGAAAAGTTTCAGTTTTGACGTTTGGGATGTCACACTAAACTCAGGCGCTGGAGGTTGGAATAGTGTAGTTTCAGAAACAACAAATCCAGCAACACCGCTAACAACTGCAAAGACATTTGCTCCAGTAACTACTACAAAGGTGAGATTGTATATTACAGCTCATAACAGTCCAAGTCTCTTGAGGCTTTTTGAATTAGAGGTATTTGGTTATCTTTCGGAAACTCTTGGAATAACACAATACGAAAAACAACCTTTTAGTATATTTCCAAATCCTACAACAAATAGTATCATAAATATTATTGGCGATAAAGAAATTTGGTCTGTAGATGTGTATAATATGATTGGAACTAAAATCAATGCCCCTTTTGAAAGCGGAAAATTATCAGTCTATAATTTAGCAACAGGGGTTTATTTTTTAAAAATTAATAATCAATACACCATTAAATTTATAAAAAATTAATGAGCCTAATCTTTAATAGATGATTCTCTGATGTTTAATTGTCCATTCAAAACAATAATTTGAGGATTAAAAGTGATAGGATTTTCAATTTGTTCTATCAATATTCGCGCTGCCTCTCTCCCAATTTCATGGGCTGGTTGCAAAACTGAGGTTAAAGGAGGGTCAATAATAGTTCCCATTTTAGATTCTGTAAATCCCACGAATGCAATGTCTTTTGGAATCAAGAAACCTTTCTTTTTAAAAACTTGCATGGCTCCAATGGCAGATGGATCATTTGATGCGAAAATAGCATCTGGGATTTTGCCACTATTAATTATTTCTGTAGCTACTCTGTTGCCATCTTCGATGGTAAATCCTGTGGCAATAATTTGTTCCTTGGTTACGGCTAATTTATGTTTAACATGAGCATCTAAAAAGCCTTTCAGTCTATCATTAGTCAAAGAAAGAGATTCTTTACCCTTGAGGTGGTAAATATTTTTATACCCCTGATTTATTAAATGTTCAGTAGCAAAGAAAGCCCATTTGTAATCATTAAATAGAATTTTTGATGCCGTTATTTCGTCACAAACCCTATTGAAAAAAACAATGGGAAATCCAGAACGTATTAAATTTTGATAGTATTCAACATTTTTAGTTTCGCTGGATTGTGAAATTATTATTCCATCTACCATGCTATCTTCTAGTGTTTTAACGTTTTTTAGTTCGGTTTCAAAATTTTCATTCGACTGAGTGATTAGCACTTGATACCCTTTTTTAAATAAAACCTCTTGAGCGCCAATAATGACTTCAGGAAAAAAACTGTTTAAAAATTCGGGCACGACAATTCCAACAGTTAAGGATCTTTTTTGAACTAATTTTTTTGCCATAGGATTAGGGCGGTACCCCATTTCTTTAGCAGTTTTTAAAATTAAATTTTTTGTATCGATTTTAATATCACTCTTGTCGTTGAAAGCACGAGAAACCGTAGCGATAGAAATATTTAATTTTTTGGCGATATCTTTAATGGTTATGTATATCATAAATTGTAAATAATAGCGTAGAATTATATTCTTCTTCGATTTTAAAAAGGTTTAATTTTTATTGTCAAACAATACAAGGTAAAGATTTATTTTAACAGAATAGTTACATTTATTTTACTTACGAAAACGTTTCCGTTAAATATTTTGTCTCCGTAAACGTTTCCGAATTCTTTTTAAGAAAAGATATAAATATACATTAAATATGTGTTGTATTTTTACTTGCTATGATTTTTTTAAAAAACGTAGCTTGGAGAGACCATTGATAAAATTAGTTACCAATTAGTAAATCATTATCTAAAAAGTATCAATAATTTTATATATTCTAAATTTTATTTTAATACAATTAACCCCAAATAATCATGAAAAAACTATCTCTAAATCTTATATTATTATTTACTCTTGTAGGTTTTCAGCTTTTTGCTCAAAATCCTGTTTTAGTAGAAAATAGTAAGTTAACCATTCCCAATTTAGGGGTTGACAATTACACTCTTGGTAGTAATGGGGAATTACGTATTAGCACTCCAGTTACTGCTAGTGGAACAATTAATTTCACAAGCGATTCTGCTTGGTTAATTTTAGATGGTATATTGCCATCACAAGCTATAGCATCGCACTTGAGTTATATTTCTGTTAACGGTCAACCTGCCGTAAATAAAGTCAATATCAGAGTTACTAATTATCTAAGAGGTTGTGTTATTATGCCTCATACGCTTAATTTTGAAGCTTTAACGGTTTATAAAGAGGCAAGTTTTTTAGGGGAAGAAATGAAATTCCAATCGTATACCTATTATAAATCTGCACAATTAGGAAGTTTTGACAATACGGTTTCCTCCTTTAGACTCAAGAAAGGCTATATGGCAACATTTGCTCAAAATGAAAATGGAACGGGCTACAGTAAAGTTTTTATTGCAGAAAAAGCAGACCTTGAAATTAGTACACTTCAAATTGGGTTAAATGACAAAGTTTCTTTTATTCGTGTATTTCCGTGGAGATACTCCGATAAAAAGGGATTTGCCTCGGGACTACCTGATTTTAATAGAACCATAATTCCAGTAAAATTAACCAATTCGGGATGGTTTTATCATTGGGGAACCACATCAGCAGAAGATTTAACCGATGTTGAATTTGTGCCAACGAGATGGAATGCAAAATCGCTCACTGACAGCAGATGGAAAGAAATTCTAGACATCAATTATTCGAATCACCTTTTAGGTTTTAATGAACCCGATGGTGCAACACAAGCCAATATGACTTTAGACGAAATGCTATTGTACTGGCCTAAGATGTTGGAATCTGGAATGCGTTTGGGTTCTCCAGCTATGGCAAGTGACTTGAACCTATTATATAGTTTTATTGATAAATGTGACGAACTAAATTACCGCGTTGATTTTGTGGCAATGCACGACTATGGCGGGGGTACTGCTCTGCAATTTTATACTAAATGTAAGGCTATTCATGACCGAACAGGCAGACCTATTTGGATAAAAGAATTTAATTGGGGCGGAACGTGGACAAGACCTACTCCAACCTACCCAGAAATATCGGCACGTATCGCTGAGATTATAGAAAAGTATGATACCGAGGGTATCATAGAACGGTACTCAATATTCAATTTTGACGAAACTGTAAATGATTTTGGTGGTGTTCAAAATAGAGCAGTTTTTTACACTCCTGCGATTCCTACCTATAGATTTACACCGCTTGGAGTTGTTTATCGAGATAACGTTTCTCCAATGGCATTTAATGCTGTTGAAGAAATAAATATACCTTTGAAACTTGTTGCACCTCTAAATTTAAAAATCACTAATACTAATGGCACTGTCAATAAATTAGTATGGGATAATTTTAATTTTGCTGATATAGGCACAATTTTTATCGAAAGAGCTTCTGGTACTGGCGGCTATATAACTGTTGCCCAGATAAACAGTAACAATAGTAGTTATGATGATGATATTTCTGCTATTGGACTCGTTCAACACAATTACCGTCTTTCCGTAAGAAATCCAGGTTATGCAAATTCTAAATTTGTTTTAGGTTCCATAGATTTAAATCCAAACACAGTTTCCAACGTTGCTCTTAACAAACCAGCAACAGCTAGCAGTATCTTATCCTCAATTTATCCTGCTTCTAATGCAGTTGACGGAAACACTACAGCTGAAGCAAGTAGATGGGTAAATACAAGAGGTTTAGTACCCGCAATTCTTGAAATAGATTTACAAGCTAGTTTTTTAATTAGTCAAATTAAGATTTTCTCTGGTTTAGTCGGTACCAGTAGTCCTGTAACTAATTTTACTTTTGATTATTGGGACGAAGATACCCAAAGTTGGAAAACCATAGTAACCGAAACGAATAATTTGACAACTGCCTATTCGAAAAGTTTTGTAGAGGTCAAAACCAATAAAGTTAGACTTTACGTCAATTCCGTAGGAACAGACAATACGGTTAGACTCTACGAAATTGAAGTATATGGAAGGGTTTCTAGTACATTGGGATTAAACGAGTTTGATTCAACTAGTTTTGCTATTTATCCAAATCCAGTTTCAAATTTACTTTCAGTTCAAGGAAATAAAGAAGTTGAATCAATATCAATTTTTGACTTGAATGCAAGAAAGTTGATTACTAAAGAAGGTTCAAACACGGTTGATGTATCGCAACTTTCTTCAGGAACCTACATAGTAAAAGTCAATAATACAGAAACTTTTAAATTTATTAAAAAATAATTTTTCAAACCTAATACATTTACATTAGAAAAGCCTTATGAAAAATTCAAAAAAATATTTATTAACAATACTACTATTTTTTGGTTTTCAGCTATTTGCTCAAAACCCTGTTTTGGTCGAAAACACTAAATTGACAGTGGCGAATTTGGGGGGAGACAATTATACAATAGGGAGTAACGCCGAATTGCGAATAACAACTCCATTAACTGCAAATGGAACAATAAATGTAACTAGTGATTCTGGCTGGCTTATTTTAGATGGCGTTTTGCCTTCCCAGGCAATAGCTTCTCATTTAAGCTATATTTCTGTAAATGGTCAAGCTGCAGTCAATAATGTAAATGTTAGAATTACGAACTATTTAAGAGGTTGTGTAATTATACCTCATTCTCCCACTTACGAAGCACTAACACTTTATAAAGAATCTGGTTATGCAGGAGATGAAATGAAGTGTTTTTCATATAAGTATTATAAAGAGTCCGAATTGGGTAGCTTCAATAACGAAGTTTCATCCTTTAAACTCAAGAAAGGGTATATGGCAACTTTCGCCCAAAATGAAAATGGAACAGGATACAGTAAGGTTTTTATTGCTGAAAGTCAAGACATTCAAATTAGTACACTTCAAACTGGATTAAACAATAAAGTATCTTTTGTCCGAGTTTTTCCTTGGAGATATACCGAAAAAAAAGGGATGGGATGGGGTATAAAATCACCAATCCAAACATTAAGAGGAAGTTGGTTTTACAGTTGGGGAACAAGTACTACAGAAGATTTGCTAGATATAGAATTTGTACCTACAAAGTGGACCGCTTGGCGCGATGTCGACACACAATGGCAAACGATAGTAAATAATAACACTTCAAACCATCTTTTAGGATTTAATGAACCTGACGCTGCTACTCAGGCAAATATGACACTAGATCAAATGCTTTTGCGTTGGCCTAAAATGTTAGAATCAGGAATGAGATTAGGTTCTCCAGCTGTTGCGGGAAAGCTTCAATTATTATATGATTTTATTGATAAATGCGATGAACTAAATTACCGAGTTGATTTTGTTGCCATGCACGATTATGGTGAAGGAACAGCGCAGGCATTTTACAATAAGTGTAAGTTAATACACGATAGAACTGGAAGGCCAATTTGGATCAAAGAATTTAATTTCGGTGGTACATGGACCCCAGGTAAGCCAACCTACGCTCAGAGTGCAGCGCGAATTAAGGAAATTATAGAAATGTATGATAAAGAAGGTATTATTGAACGCTATGCTATCTTTAATTTTGACGAAGAAGATCAAAACAGAGCAGTTTTTTATAATCCTGTAGCGGAATTGAAAATTACGCCATTAGGTGTTGTATATCGTGACCAAACATCGGCAATGGCATTCAATCCGTTGGAACAAATAAACATTCCCCTAAAACTTGTTGCTCCTCAAAATTTAAAAATCACGAATGTAAATGGAGCTATCAATAAACTAGTTTGGGACAACTTTAATTTTGCTGATGTAGGAACTGTTTTTATTGAGAGAGCATCAGGCAGCGGCGGTTATATTGCTGTCGCCCAAATAAGTAGTAGCAACAATAGCTATGATGATGATATTTCTGCTATTGGACTCGTTCAACACAATTACCGTCTTTCCGTTAGACAAGCAGGATTTGCAAATTCGAAATTTGTTTTAGGTTCTATAGATTTAGATCCTAATGTAGTTTTCAATGTTGCTCTTAACAAACCAGCAACAGCCAGCAGTATTTTATCCGCAATTTATCCAGCTTCTAATGCAGTTGATGGCAACACTACGGACAATGCAAGTCGATGGGTTAATGAAAGAGGTTTAGTACCCGCAATTCTTGAAATAGATTTACAAGGCAGTTTTTTAATTAGTCAAATTAAGATTTTTACAGGTAACTTAGGTTCCAATAATCCTCTAACCAGTTTTACTTTTGACTATTGGGATGAAAATACACAAACTTGGACAACCATAGTTACCGAAACAAATAATTTGATAAGCGCCTATTCGAAAGGTTTTACTGAAGTTAAAACTAATAAAGTTAGACTTTATATAAACGCCGCATCAACAGATAATACGGTTAGACTCTACGAACTTGAAGTATATGGGAGAATAACGACACTTGGAACGAATGATTTTTCGGTAAATAAATTCAATATTTATCCTAACCCAACGTCAAACATTATAAACATCTTTGGCGAAACTGAAATTGAATTATTGCAGATTTTTGATGTAAGTGGTAAGCAATTAATTGCCAAAAAAGAGTCAAATTCAGTCGATGTTTCTAAATTGCCAAAAGGGATTTACTTTTTAAAAATTAATAATAAAGAAACCGTAAAGTTTATCAAAAATTAAAATATTACTCCAAAAAAATAATTGTTTAAATAATATAAGTATCAAATGTTAGTAGAAAATTTTAGTCAAGCCAAAAGAGAAAACAAAGTAGTAAGTACCCAGTCAGATTTAGTTGTAGTAGGAGGAGGTTTAGCTGGTTTGTGCTGTGCTATTGCAGCAGCTCGTGATGGGATAACCGTAACCCTAGTTCAAGACCGTCCTGTTTTGGGAGGAAATGCTTCTAGTGAAGTTCGATTGTGGACTTTGGGAGCAACTTCTCACATGGGGAATAATAACCGATGGTCCAGAGAAGGTGGAATAATTGATGAAATCTTGGTCGAAAATATGTATCGAAACAAGGAAGGAAACACCTTGATTTTTGATACCATTTTATTAGAAAAAGTAGTAGTCGAAAAAAATATTACTTTGTTATTGAACACCTCTGTTTATGATGTAAAGAAATCGGATCCAAACACCATTAGTCAAGTAATTGCATTTTGCAGTCAAAACTCAACTACTTATGAGTTAAATGCAGAATTATTTTGTGATGCTTCAGGTGACGGCATTGTAGGTTTTCAGGCAGGTGCAGCCTTTAGAATGGGAGCAGAGACAGTAGAAGAATTTGGAGAAAAATTTGCCCCAGATATTGCTTACGGTGAATTATTAGGACACACCATTTATTTTTATAGTAAAAACGTGGGTGCTCCCGTAAAATATGTTGCTCCAGAATTTGCCTTAAAAGACATTACCAAAATCCCACGTTATAAAGTCTTGAACGATAAAGATTTTGGATGTAGATTATGGTGGTTGGAATATGGCGGACGAAGAGATACCATTCATGAATCCGAAGATATCAAATGGGAATTATGGAAAGTAGTTTATGGAGTTTGGGATTACATCAAAAACTCTGGAGAATTTCCTGATGCCGAAAATTTAACTTTAGAATGGGTTGGAACAATTCCTGGCAAAAGAGAAAGCCGCCGTTTTGAAGGTTTGTATATGATCAAACAACAGGATTTGGTAGAACAAGCACAATTTGATGATGCCGTTTCTTTTGGAGGTTGGGCAGTCGATTTACACCCATCAGATGGGGTTTATGACAGCAAGCCAGGTTGTACTCAGTACCACTCAAAAGGGGTGTATCAAATTCCGTTAAGCACAATGATTAGCAAGAATATTACTAATTTATTTTTGGGCGGAAGAGTAATAAGTGCTACTCACGTTGCTTTTGGATCTACGAGAGTTATGGCGACAACTGCATTAAGCGGTCAAGCCGTAGGTTATGGTGCAGCTCAATGTATTAAAAACAACATTCTACCAGCACAATTATTAGAACAAAATCAAATCAAAGAATTACAACAAACCTTGAGTTTAAATGGTCAAAGTATTCCGGGAATTGCAATCAATCAATCGAAAAATTTAGCAAGTAGTTCAAAAATAGCCACTTCTTCTAACTTTAAATTAGACAACTTAACTTCAAACGGCGATTGGTTTAATTTGAGTACAGGAGTAGCACAATTACTGCCATTAGAAGCCAATACAAAATACAATTATACTTTTTCATTTTCTGCTGATAAAGCAACAACTATTCAAGCAGAGTTGAGACTTAGCGGAAGAAAAGGGTCTTATACACCCGATGTTATTTTGGAAAGTAAGTCAATTGATTTAGCACAAGGAGAACAAGAAATCAGTTTTTCATTTGATGCTGTTCTACAAGACAAACAATATGCTTTTATTACTTTTTTAAGTAATGAATTAGTTTCTATACGCAGAACTGAGCAACGACTTACTGGATTGGTATCGGTTTATAACGGCGTAAATAAAGCAGTAAACAACAACGGTAAACAATCCCCACCTGACAATATTGGAATCGATGCTTTTGAATTTTGGATTCCACAAAGAAGACCAAATGGACAAAATTTAGCCTTATCAGTAAGTCCAGCTATTGAATTATATAACGAAGAAAATGTTTGCAACGGATTTGTAAGACCTTATTTAGGTACTAATGCGTGGGCGGCTTCAATTTCTGACTCCAATCCAAAAATGACTTTTGAATGGAACGAAACCAAGGAAATCAAAAATATCAAATTATTTTTCGATACCGATTATGACCACGCAATGGAATCATCATTAATGGGACATCCTGAAAGTGTGATGCCTTTTTGTGCCAGAAGCTATAAAATAGCGGATCAAAATGGAACTGTAGTTTATGAAACCAAAGCAAATCATCAAACTATAAACACGATTGTATTGCCTGAAAGTATAAAAACAAACAGCCTTACTATCGAGTTTGAACCATCAACAGGTTCTGTTCCTGTTTCTGTTTTTGAAATTTTTATAGCATAAAATAATTTTTGCTATTTGAGTCAAACTACACTTTAAGAATGTAGTTTGACTCATTTGTCATTCTGACGCAGGAAGAATCCCATCAAACTCAAGCAACAAACTTGAGATTCTTCCTTCGTCAGAATGACAAATAAACAACCATTTTAGATTTTCATTATCATTTTGTATTTCAAAAATCAAAATTCAATAAATTTCATTAGAATCAATATATTTTAAGAAAACCCTATGTATCCAAAAAAAATCATAATCGCTATTTGCTGTTTTTTCAGCCTTATTTCCTCCGCACAAGAATCCAAAACCATTTCTTTAAACGGCGATTGGTCTTTTAAGATTGATCCCGAGTATCAAGGCGAAACCTTAGGTTTTGACAAGAAAGATTTTGATGCTACCCATTGGGATAAGATGGAAGTGCCTGGTAATTGGAATTTGCACAATTTATATTCTGAATATTCAGGCGATGCTTGGTACACTAGAACATTTAAAGTGGATGAATCCCAGAAAAATCAATTGGTACGATTGGTATTTGAATCCGTTTTTAACGATTGTAAAGTTTGGGTAAACGGAAAATTTATTGGTGAAAATCATTTGGGTTTTATGCCTTTTCAGTTTGATATATCAAAACATATTAATTACGGTCAAGAAAACAGAATTACAGTATTGGCAAACAATATGTTCAAAAAAGGAGCGATGTGGAGTTGGGGTGGCATCCGCCGTCCAGTTTCATTAGAAATTACAGCACCTATTCGTATCGACTACCAACACATAACCGCTATTCCCGACTTGAAAAAGGGAACTGCAGAAGTTCAACTAAAAATAGTAAGTAGTAATACAACAGCAGTTGAAAAATCTATTTTTTACACTGTTTCCCTAAAAAAAGAAGGAAAAATTGTTGCTCAAAAAACGCTAAACGCAACAATCCCTGCCAATACAATCGAATTCGAAACTTCTAATACAATTGCATTACCAAAAGCCAAAGTAACTTTATGGCATTATGACTTTCCTGTGCTTTATGAATCTTCGGTTTCTTTAAACGATGGAAATCAAACGACTCAAACTATTTCGAATAAATTTGGAATCCGAAAAGTAGAAGTCGTTGGAACTAAAATTTTATTGAATGGCGAAAGCATTCGTGCTGTTGGTTTCAACGTTTTGGCTGAAGATAGAATTACCGGAACAACGCTTCCATTCGAGAGAATCAAAGCCGAAGTAGATATGATGAAGAGCTGCGGCGTAGTGATGACGCGTTTGGCTCACGTAACACTACCTGAAACCTATTTAAATTATTTAGATGAAAAAGGAATTCTAATTTTCTCCGAAGTAGGTTTGTGGGGAAAAGACCGCTGGGTAGATCCGGATCATCCGATGCCGAAAGAATGGTTACAACGCATTATCAAAAAAGAATACAATCACCCGTCCATAATTGGCTGGAGTGTTGGAAATGAGATTGGTAGCCCAAAAAACAATCCAAAAACCCGTGAATATATAAAAGGGGCAATTGAAATGTCTAAGAAATTGGATCCTAATCGTTTGGCTGTCTACGCTTCTAATACAGCACAAAGCCAAGCCGATGATGCGGGTGTTTATGGCGATTTATTGCTACTCAATTTATATGGTGGTTTTTCAGGTGTTGATAAAGCTTGGAATTTACATAAAATGCCCATTTTTGTTTCAGAATTTGGTCAAAGTTTGAACTCAGACGACCCCAATTTAGGTATAGTAAACATCAAAAAAATGATGGATGATATGCGTAACAAAGAGTATGTTTTAGGACTATCGCTTTGGACTTTGAACGATTATCGAAGCAAATACAATTCTGAACCACCATCGGCTGCATCTTGGACAACGCCACCATCTCAGAATAGAACTTGGGGAATTGTAACTACTATGGGCAAACTCAAACGCTCTTTTGCAACTACTCAAAAAGAATATGCGCCTGTAAAAGGTATTTCTTTAACCGACATCAATAAAGAAAGTGGAACTGCAAAATTCACGATTATCCCAAGAGCAAAATTAGATATTCCGGCTAATGTATTGAGAGGTTTTAAAGTGCAATGGAGTGTGTTGGATGCCAATTTTATGGCTGTTAAATCAGGAGAAAAAGCACTTAAAACTATTTTCCCGGGCGATAGTGATTTATCGTTTAATATTGCAACTGATTTATCAAAATCCAAAGGGATAAAAATAGAGTTTGTGGACCCACAAGGCTATGTGGTTTTAGACGAAACTTACCATTTTACTGTGCCAGATCAGCCTAAAATTAAGCATACAAACATTGCCAACGACGGAGTTCGATTTATTTTTGACAGAGTAGCTGGTGCCGATGAGTATGCCGTACAATATCAATTAAAAGACTCAATTTATACCACAAACAAAACCATTAATAATTTTGTAGAAATTGAAGATAAGAAAGTAAAACAAGACGTAAATTGGACTTATAAGTTAATAGCATACAATAAATCTGGTGCTAGCACACCTTCGAATGAAGTAATTATTGCCAAAAACGAATTGGATTTACCACCAATTATTTGGGATGCTGTAAGAAATAAAACGAATATATTTATTGGTTTTGAGGTTTTACCAAAAGACGATATGTATGAAATTGAATATGGTTTTAAACCTTTAGATTACAGCAAAAAATTAGCTTTTAAAAACCAAGGTGTTGTCCGATTGTCGAATATTCCTCTTGAAACTCCAGTCTATTTCAGAATGAGAATCAGAAAACAAACTGGTTTTACAAGCGAGTGGACGCACGAAATAAAAGTACAATAGTGTTTTAGTTTAGATGAATAGGTATCAAAAAAACTTTTCGTTGATTCTTAAAGTATAATTTTGTTAGGCTAAAAGTGAAATAATTGTCAACCATTTGGACATTAGACCAAATGGTTATTTTTTTGCAGGCTCTATAGCCCCAATACTTGGTAGTCCTTGAATTGCATTGTTCATTATATCTCTTTCCATTTTCAAATCAAATACTAATTTAAATTCAGATTCAGGAAGATTTGTAATTTCGATTCCTTTATTTTGAATTAAACTTAGTTCTTTCGGGATATAATCGCTTGTTTTTAGACCGCCTTCATTAGAAAATTGGGGATTTCCAATTAGTGGCGCACTATCTTCAATTTTCAAATCTTTAGGCCAAGTAGTCTCGTTTAAAAATAGATTATTCTTAAAAAACACATTTTCAACTTTCAATCCTTTTTGAGTATCTCTTTTGTTCTGATCTCCCAAAACAACTTTAGAACCTCCTTTAATGCAAAAAATATTATTAGCAATTACGATTCCTTTACAGGTGTTATCAATTGCAAACTTGGCCTCGATCGAAGTGTCTGAATAGATGGTGTTATTATAAAAATAGGAGTTTACTGGGCCTTTTGGTTCTTTGTTGCCCTGATAGCCACTTAGCCAAAATACTTTCCCTTCTTGAAAAGCACCATTCGCTCCTTTAATACGGTAACCGTCGTTAATGCTAATATTGTATCGATAGATACAATTATAATTATTACCCAGTATTTCACAAAATCCTCCAGCATTGTATGCACTTATGTTGTACTGCAAAACAATATTATCACAATTATAATCGATATGAGCTCCTGCAGAGTCGCCTGGACCATTGGCATATAGAAATTCATTTTTTTCTATCAAAACATTCGAAGAACCCCAAGTCCAAAGACCGCTTCCACGGCCCCATTTTCTAGAATCATCATTGCATCCTGAATGGGATACTGTATTTTTTGCCACATAAACATTTTCAACCTCAGACATCTGAATACCTGGCCCTCCTGTATTTTCTATTCTATTATTTATAAGCTGTACTTTTTTTATGTTTTTGTTATTTCCAGTTAATTTTATTCCGGTATGGCAAACACTATTGATGTGGCAATTTTCAATGGTAATGTTTTCCATAACTATTTCGGTAGCGTTATTTATTAATCGAATTCCCCAGCCGTATTTTTGAGTGCCGTTTGCCGTTTTGATTTCTTCTTTTCCTCTAACAAATCCTGGATTTTCATAAAAAACATCTTGTATTGTGATGTTTTTAATTGAAATGTACTCTACTAATTTAGATTTTATGGTTGTCAAAAGTATGCCACATCGCATTTTTAGACTTTCATCTTCATGTGTATATCCATTTCCGGTTAGGGTAATATTGGACATTTCAATAAAGCTACAATCTTCCATCAAAATTCCATTAGCTTGATTTTTAAAATTGATAATTGCAGGTGCTTTTGAACTGTTAGCTTCCCATCCAATAGTTGTTATTATTATGAGATTTTGTTGTGTTCCTTTTTGATTTATTAGTCTTAAACTTTCAGTATACATTTGACCCGAGGCTAGCAGTATTTTGTCGCCAGGAAGAAATTGTATTTTTGCTATAGGCGCAAATGTTCGAAATGGATTCTTTTTAGATTCTCCTGTATTAGTATCCTTACCAAGAATAGGGTGAAAATAATACTCTTTAGCTATTGCATTTGAATGGAATAATACTAAAGTAATAAGAAGGATAAGGACGGATTTCAAGTTCATTTTTTTGTTTTCAATGGATATAATACCAATTGTAATTTTAAAATGGTCTAATCCTTTTTAAAATTTTACAATGGTTAATGCCGATAGACAATATATTGAGTACAATTTATTGGACTC
>JAYVIN010000097.1:0-3080 GCA_043770135.1 Flavobacterium sp.
GCCAAGTTGGGTCTAAAAACTCTTTAGCAATAACGTCCTCATTTTGTATTGGCAAAAAAGGAATTCTAGGAAACACATGTTTGCTCAATTCATCCTGCACCAAGTTGACCCGCTCGATGGTTCCAACGGCTCTACTGCCCATAAGGCTAGCAAAAATTAAATCTTTCTCTGTTAAAGCCATTTTATCCTGTTGCGGTTGAGGCCATAGCCAATACTCTTAATAATTCGTCTGCCACTTCGCTTCCTGCTTTTGTTGCTGCATCTTTTCCACTGATGACAACATCTTTCAAGCCGTTAAGTTCTTTGATGGAAATCGTGATGTAATTATGTTTGGTGCCGCCTGTGGCTGTAGCCGTATTTGACTTTTCGGCTTTGTCTTTTGAAGCTCCAAATGGATCTTTAATTGACTGTCCTGTTCCTGGCATTTTAGGAGCAGCAATTCCCAATTTGGAGGTTAAAGAATCTTTAAAGTCTCCAAGGGTTTTATTATTCACTTTCAAAGAACCTCCTGCCAAAACCATTTCGTTTGCAGATTGTAACCCTAATGCTTTTATTTTCTTTGCACCGTCAACAATTGCTTGTGCTCTAGCATTTACATCGGCACTAATTTTGGCAATAGCTACGGTATTTTTGTCGGCTCCTGGATCTAAAAAGTCCTGAAGCTTCAACCAACCTATTTTTATAAGGTCAATTGCAGTTAAGAATGGTATAGCTAATAATCCAAAATACATTTTAGCAGTTTCAACAAATATTTGAATAGCTAGTTTTCCTGATTTCATTGTATGGTTCCAAGCTTCGCCCCAACCATCTATTTTAAAGGCTAAGAATCCAATCAAAGCGATTAAAGCAATAACTCCCGCAACAATCCAAGTAGTAGGATTAGCTAACATTGCCGCATTTAATTGCCACCAGGAAGCGGTTTGCATATTATTAGCCAGTGTAAGAGCGGCCGTCCATCCTGCCTGAGCCATAGAAGCTACTTTCATTAACCCCATAGCTGTTGCAAGAGATAAAATAACACCAACCGCCACAAGCATTATAGGATTGCCCTCGTTGAATTTATCAACTAGCCAACCCATTCCGTTTGCCCCGGCTTCAAGTCCAACATTCAAATAATTTAAGATTAATGAAGCAACTGGTTCTAATGCACCATAGAGCTTTAATAGTTTTTCAGAAACACTATCCATAAAGGTGCTCCAACGACCTCCAAGAGTTGTACTCATTTTGTCGGCCATTCCGTAAAATTGTCCTCCTGCAGATGTTGCTGATATAAAAGCATCTTCCACCATTTTGGAAGATATATTACCGGCTTCCATTTCTTTTTTAAGTTCGCCAATGCTTTTTCCTGTTTTCTTAGATATTTCACCCAATGGGTTGAAACCTGCATTAATCATTTGGTTTAAATCCTGTCCCATTAATCTACCAGTGGCACTCATTTGAGAATAGGCAAGAGTAAGAGAACTCATTTTATCTTTATTCCCCATTGCAACATCACCAATAGCGGCCAAAGTCGGCATAACCCTTTCCTGTGCAATTCCAAAACCAAGCATTGTTTTCGCAGCATCGCCCAAGCCCATCTTTTCAAATGGTGTTTTTTTGGCATATTCTGCAATGTCATCAATCAAGCCTTTTGCCGCTTCCTGGGAACCAAGCAAAACCTCAAAGGATGCGTTTTGCATTTCGCTTTCAATACCAAGTGTCAAAGCTTTACCTCCTACAATACCTGCCAAAACCAATGGATTCATAAGTAAACCAGCAAATGGTATTTGTTGAAAAGCGTTTCCTATCATTCCACCAATTCCACCGCCACTTTTAGTGGTGCTTTCAAGTCTATTGATTTGCCTTTCTAACTTTTGTATTTCGGAGTTTGTTGCTTTTATCGCTGTAATATTCGATTGCGGAATCCAATCCCGTTCCGCTTTCAATAAATCAACTTTTTGTTTCAAAGAACCTACAGAGTTTCCGGTTTCTCTTAATGATTGTGAAACCTCTCTAGATTTCTTTTCTAATTGCACAAACTTGTTTAACATCCCTTCACTACTAAAACCAATAGCGCTCAATTTGGCGCTCATTTGGTCTTGTATCGATAAAGTATAGGATAGTAAGTTTGACATTTTAATTTGTTTTTGATCGAGCCTCTTCTTTTCTTACCCATTCAAGTTCTACAACTCGCATTGCCCAAGTCCTTAAATCAAGTGCGTAAGGATCTATATGTAAATAGTATCGGAGGAGTGTGTTTGTTTTTCTTTTGTTGTCAACCCATTCTAACAGTCTTCGGTAATATTCCTCTTCAGTAATTCTTACATCTCGTTTAGTTTCGTTTGCGGAGCCAGTCGGTTTTATTTGACTGCCGAATTCTGCCTCCTCTAAAGCTTTTCCACCGTTACAACTACGGTTTCAATGGTTTGCATCATTTGCGCTGCGGTTGACATTAATTTCGTCTCATCGTCAAGAATATCGTCACCACCCAAAAAGCATTGTTTGAAAAGCGCAATGTTATAAGAGATATATTTTCCTTGTGCCATTAAGCTCTGTGCAAATTCCAACTCCTTAACCGATGGACTTCTTACGTAGCAAGTTTCGCCAGTGGCAAGTGGTAATTTAAAAACGTTTTTATGTTCTACCTTCCATTCAGCGATTTGCTCTGGAGTAACAATTACAAATGTTGGTGTTGTTTGTTCTGTGTTCATTTTGTTGTTTTATTAGTAAAATAATCCCGATTGCTCGGGATTATTTAGTTATAGTATATTTTTCATTCCCAATGCTAAAAAGGGCAAAGTAACTGGCATAAACTTATCGCCTTGTTTGGCCGCTTCCTCAGCTTCAGTTATAGTAACGCCGCTAATTTTTTTAGTTCTCATAGCGTCTCCATTGGATGGATTGCCGTAAGCAATTAATAGATCTACTTTAGCATCCAAAATATTTCCTCCTGCTGCATCTTCCAAAGCATCATATCCTGACTTTAATAATTCTAACTCGCCTTCGTACATATCGTTACCACTCTGGATGGCAAACGGTTGACGCCCTTTGGCATAAATAGCTTCTTTTTCGCGTTTCTTTTTGCATTTTACTGCACGAAT
>JAYVIN010000098.1:0-8385 GCA_043770135.1 Flavobacterium sp.
ATCTTTCTACCCTTCGACAACGGGCGAGAACCCTTAAATGCCGATATACTTGAAATTTCACCGCATAGAGTTTACCTGGTTTCACTACAGCATTACCTGTACCTGCTTTCTGTTGCACTTGTCCTAATCCGATTGCTCGAACCGACGGGCATTACCCGCTATGCTTCTCTGTGGTGTCCGGACTTTCCTCTCTTCGCAAAGCGAAAAGCGATAAGGCGGTCTGCGGTGCAAATGTACTTATTTTAAAACTACAAATACTACTTGTGTTGAAACCAACAGCTGGAATCAGATAAATATTTTTTGAACTCGGTATTTACTGGATTTCCGTGAATGAGGTTCGCATTGTATTTTGTTCTAACCAAATAGTTAAAAGCCCCCATATCACCAGTAAATGCTGATACATTATCCGAATTGTAGGATTCGTGAATAGACCATAATTCCTTTATAAAAGTTTTTACAATCGAAATAGTTCCGCCAAAAATCCCACAATTGAGTAAAACATCATTTTTGAATTTATTCTCAAAACTAGCATAATCAACTATTTTATTTCGCAAATGCTTTCCGTGATTTAGCATCCATTCGTTGCCTAAAATTTCGGGTTCGTCGCCACAAAAAATTGCGGTAGGATTGTCTAAAAATAATTTTTCGACAAAAGGATTTTTTAAAACAACAACATCAGAAACGTCAGTAAAAAAAACAGAATCGATTTGTTGTGAGTACGAATTTAAAAATTCGTTGTACAGAAAATATCGATATACGTTGGGGTTGTATATAGGATTGTACGCTACTTTTACAAAACGAAGATTATCACTTTGATGCCCTTGGCAAGTGGCTTCTGAAAGATTATTATGAAAAATGATTCCCTGCAAATTCAATCCAGTAATAGAATCTGCCCAAGCTGAAACAATCGAAAAATCATCGTTGGCTAAGACGGTATTTCTATTTACATCATAAATTCCTGTAATGTGGGAGGCCAAAATAAGATTGTTGGTAATTTTAAAATCAATCATTGATTACACTCTCGCTTTTTACCCTAGCCGTCAAACTATCAGGATTGTTTCGGTAATAAATATAAGTACGCAAATCTAATTTTTGAACCATAAATTGTTGTTCGGCTCTTTCATAAAAATGAGCATCAGCACCATACATATCCTTAAAATTAAGACTAGTAAATACTTCTTTTTTACCAAATAAAGTGGCGAACAAAATACAATCGTCCACGTGAATAACTTTATTGGTATCAAAACGATCGGGAACATAATAATCGGATTCGTGATTCACGATAGTTTCAGTTGTTGATGCAATTAAATCAAGTGATTTCATCTCGGACAAACAGGTACTCAAATGGTTGGGTTTGTACTCATCGTCGGCATCAATAACCGTAATAAATTCGCCATTACTTATCAAAATCCCTTTGTTAATCGATTCGGCTTGACTGCAGTTTTTATGGCGTAAATAGGTAATTTTATCTTCGTGCTGAATAGCATAATTCAAAATTTCGGATTGGGTATTATTATCGCTTCCGTCATCAATAACGATTAACTCAAAATTTGAATAATCTTGGTTTAAAACCGAATCTATGGCTCTTTTTATTAACACAAATGGTGTGTTATAAACCGACATAATAACTGAAATTGTATTCTTGAAATACATAAAATAAATCTAATTTAAAAACAGTTGCAAGTTACTATCTTAAATTAAGAATCACATTAATTTTGCTTTAACATTTTAAATTTATCTTTCCGGAATTTAAAATATAAAAATTAAAATATTAAATTCTATATTTGCTTTCGAATAAAAATTCTATGGAACAATTTGTAGTATCGGCTCGTAAATACCGTCCGCAAACATTTAAAGATGTTGTGGGACAAAAAGCCATTACCAGCACTTTGTTACACGCCATCGAAAGCAATCATCTTGCCTCTGCACTATTGTTTACAGGCCCTCGGGGCGTTGGAAAAACTACTTGCGCTCGAATTCTAGCTCGCAAAATAAACCAACCCGGTTATGATGATCCGAATGAGGATTTTGCCTTTAATGTTTTCGAATTGGATGCAGCTTCCAATAATTCCGTAGATGATATTAGAAATTTGATTGACCAAGTTCGCATACCGCCACAAACAGGACAATATAAGGTTTATATTATTGATGAGGTGCACATGTTATCTTCTGCAGCGTTTAATGCTTTTTTGAAAACATTAGAAGAACCGCCAAAACACGCCATTTTTATATTGGCTACGACCGAAAAACACAAAATTATTCCAACGATACTTTCTCGTTGTCAAATATTCGATTTCAAAAGAATTACGGTTAAAGATGCCAAAGAACATCTTGCCGAAGTGGCCCAAAGTCAAGGCGTAATTTGCGAAGACGATGCGTTGCATATTATTGCTCAAAAAGCCGATGGTGCGATGCGTGATGCCTTGTCTATTTTTGATAGAGTAGTTTCGTATTGTGGAACTAATTTGACTCGTCAAGCCGTTACCGAAAACTTAAATGTTTTAGATTATGAAACCTACATCACGATAACGGACTTAATTTTAGAAAATAAAATCCCTGAATTGTTGTTGGCTTTTAATGAAATTCTAGCCAAAGGATTTGATGCCCATCATTTTGTTTCAGGATTGGCAACGCACTTTAGAGATTTATTGGTTTCAAAAACTCCTGCGACTTTATCTTTATTAGAAGTTGGAGAACAAGCGCAAAAATTATACGGGATACAATCCCAAAAAGCATCACAAGATTTCTTGTTGAAAGGAATTGAAATTGCCAATGATTGCGATTTGAAATACAAACTGAGCCAAAACCAGCGACTGCTCGTTGAACTTTGCTTAATGCAATTGGCCTCCATCACTTTCGATGGAGAAAAAAAAAAGTTGAGCAATTTTTAATTCCACCCACTTATTTTAGGCGAACTGATTACTCGATAGTTGAAAAGGTCAATGGAAATGATAAAGTTCAAATTGAAAAGCTTATTAATCCAAAAATTGAAATTAGCTATTCTGATGTAGTTATTTCAACCGAAAGCCAAAACCCAAAACCACACCTGAGCGATAGCGAACTGGCGAAGCAAACCGCAACGCTTCCTGAAGGTCCTAAAATTTCAGCTTTGTCACTTTCGAGTATTCGAGCCAAAAGAGAATTATTAGAAAGTACGAGAGGAATTATAAAAGAAACTGTTCACTTGCCATCGGAAGTTTTCAATGAAACCGATATGTTCTTGCAATGGAGTAAATATGCACAGCGTTTAGGAGATAAAGGACACAAAATAATGGAATCCTTATTAATGATTGGAACACCTAAATTAGAAGGCACAACCATCATTCACGAGTTACCAAACGAAGGCTCAAAAATAGATTTTGAAACAGAATTACATTTACTTTTAGGACATCTAAAAGGGCACTTACACAATCACGATATTACGATTAAAGTTGTTGTAAATGAAGCTGTAGAAACAAAATTTGCTTTTACGACCCAAGACAAATACAATAGATTGAATGAAATCAACCCCAATTTAGAGTTATTGAGAAAAACATTCGATTTGGATATTTAAAACTTAGTTCTAGAAATTTCTTTCACTAATTTTTGTTCATAAAAAAACCGTAAGCAAAAAACTTACGGTTTTATTTTGAGCCGGCGGAGGGACTCGAACCCACGACCTGCTGATTACAAATCAGCTGCTCTAGCCAACTGAGCTACGCTGGCGACTCATTTCGGATGCAAATATAAGATTGAATTTGATTTCTCAAAACAAATCTCTATTTTTTTTATTGATTTTTTTTACTGTAAATCATTGATTTTAGCAATCAATTGATTTGCAGTTTGTTCTAATTCAACATTGATTTGTTTGAAATGTAATTTTTTATTCTCTACTTTCTTAGCATTTACTTTTGTAATCAAAGTATCAAAAGCTGCAATAGCTTCATCAATTAATGCATTTGTTTCAGTTGTTGGTTTTCCAGAAGTTGAAATTTCAAACAAATAAACCGCTTCAATAATATCTCCTAAAACATAATTTATGTCTTTCTTTAAATTCTTAACGTTTGCCATTTTTTTAAATTTTAATTTGCGATTGCAAAAGTACATATAATCTTTCTATAAAGGACTAAGAAATATAGATTTCTAAAATAGAGGCATTTCCGTAAATCATGAAAGATTTCAATGCAGCTGGTATTAATACGGTATCACCTTTAGAATATTGAAAGATTTCACCTTCTAACTCAATTGCAAAATTACCATCCACACACATATAAACAGTAAATGAATTTCCGTTTTTATGAGTTAAAATTTCCCCATCTAATGGAATAAAATTCGTTGTAAAATAAGGACAATTAACAACTTCGTTTGATTCGTTAATTTCTTTAGTGTAGGATTTAAAAGTATTCGTTTTGTTATAATTTATAGCATCTAAAGCTAAATCTACATGTAGCTCTCTTTCATTTCCTTGGGCATCAACTCTGTCAAAATCATATATTCGATAGGTTATATCAGATGTCTGCTGAATTTCGGCTACTACTAATCCAGCGCCAATAGCATGTACTGTTCCTGTTTCTAAAAAGAAAACATCGCCAATTTTTACTTTTACATCATCAAGTATAGAAAGTAATGTTTTGTTTTTTAAATTTTCTATATAGGCACTAGCATTAGATTCTTCCTTGAAACCTACAATGATTCTTGCATTTTCATCAGCCTGCATAATATACCACATTTCTGTTTTTCCAAAAGAATTATGACGTTTTTTAGCCAATTCATCATCTGGATGCACTTGAATTGATAAATCCTGACGAGCATCTAAATATTTAAAAAGCAAGGGGAATTGTTTGCCGAATTTTTTATAAACCTCAAATCCCAAAATTGATTCTGGAGAAGAATCAATTAAATCTAATAGTGATTTTCCTGTGAAAATTCCATTTGTTACAACACTTATATTATCATCAACTGTTGATATCTCCCAACTTTCGCCTACAGTTTCAGATGTAATAGGCTTGTTTAACTCAGATTTTAATTTAGTTCCTCCCCATATTCTTTCTTTTAAAATTGGAGTAAACTGTAAAGGATAATATTTCATGTTCTTATATTTTTATGCTGTAAACTTGCAAAAAGTAATTTGAAATTATAATCATTAAAGGTCGTCCTACCAATAAATATAGATATTTAACAATAAAATATCGTTGAATTGAAATAAATAAATTTCAAATTATATATTACATTTTTTTAATTATTTCCAAAGCTTTTGGAATATGATTTGTTGGAATTATACTATCAAAAATCAATTTAATAATTCCATTTGAGTCTAAAACATACGTTACCCTTCCGGGAATCAAACCAAATAAATTAGTTTTAACACCAAAAATGTTTCTAATTTTTTTATTATAATCCGATAGTAAAATGAAAGGCAAACGGTGTTTTTTTGCAAATTTATCGTGTGAAGCACTGGTATCACTACTAATGCCAATAACTTCGGCACCTAAATCCTTGAAATCTTCGTATTGATCTCGAAAACTACAAGCTTGGGCGGTGCAACCCGGTGTATTGTCTTTTGGGTAGAAATAAAAAACAACAGGTTTTATTCCTACAACTGATTTGCTTTCAAAAACAATTCCGTCTTTATCTTTTGCAGTGAAGTTAGGTACTTTATCTCCGATTTGTAATGCCATTATTCGCCTTTATACGTTACAAAATTACGTGGTGTTTCATATAGCACAACTTCCAAATCAAATTCAAGGTTTATTCGATTTCTCATTTTATTCCAAATTACTACAACAATATTCTCAGCGGTAGGAATTAGATTTTCAAATTCAGGAACATCAAGATTTAGGTTTTTGTGATCAAAAGGCTTTTCAACTTCTTCCAAAATCAAATCACTAAGTATTTTTACATCCATTACATAGCCAGTTTCTGTATCAATTTTTCCAGTCACGCTGACAATTAATTCGTAATTATGTCCATGAAAATTAGGATTATTACACTTGCCAAAAACTGTCTGATTTTGTTCAAATGTCCAATCTTTTCTATGCAATCTGTGGGCAGCGTTGAAGTGTGCTTTTCGTGATATTGTTACTCTCATTTAGGGTAAAATGTTATAGTTTGTGTTCTTCTAAATAGTGATAAAATTGGTCAAAAATAATTTTGAACCAAACGGTATAAATTTCAGGGTGGATTTGAATTTCATTTCGCACTTCTTCAATTCCCATCCATTTCCAATTTTCGACTTCATCGGTATTTATTTTGGGAGCTTTGTCATAGTATCCAATCATAACGTGATCCAACTCATGCTCGGTCAAACCATTATCAAATGGAGCTTTGTAAATAAAATGGAACAACTCCTTCAGTTTTGTATCAAAACCCATTTCTTCAAACAATCGTCGGTTTCCAGCTTGTATATTTGTTTCACCATTACGCTGATGACTGCAACAGGTGTTGGTCCATAATAGAGGAGAATGGTATTTACATTGTGCTCGTTGCTGGAGCATAATTTCATTTTTAGGATTTAATACAAAAACCGAAAATGCGCGATGTAAAACCGCTTTTTGATGGGCTTCCATTTTGGGCATCAATCCAATTTGCTCGTCTTGGAGATTGACCAATATTACGTTTTCTTCTTCCATTTTTATTTTTAGCTTGTCAAAAATACAAAAAAAGAAATGGAATAAGGGATTCCATAAAGATTGTGAAAAGTTTAACGAGCGTTTAATAATTGAATTTGTTACTTTTAATGCTGTAAATAATCTTGTATTTTTTAGTTTTAATAGGCTCTTTTAATTCTTTATTTTCAATCTAATACTTGACAATAATGTTAAAATTTAGCTAACAAAACCTTTAATTGTAAGCTATGCGACAATTTGGATTCAGATATGATTATACATTTGTGGTATAAAAAACAAACAACTATGAAAACTAAAATCCATTTTCGAATCTTATCATTAATGATTCCTTTATTTATGCTTCAAGCTTGCGGGCAAACAACAACAAAACAAAACAATTCTCAAAAAACATCCCTTATGGAAAACTCAATTTCAAAACCCGAAAATCCGTATTATTCAAACACCGATACCACAAAATTAAATGTTTCGGACGCTGAGTGGAAAAAAGTACTTCCACCAGATTTGTATGCTGTTTCTAGAAATGCCGACACAGAACGTGCCTTTACTGGTAAACTTTGGGATTCTGACACCAAAGGAACGTATTATTGTTCCGCTTGTGGTAACTTATTATTTAAATCTGATCAAAAGTTTGCTAGCAGTTGTGGTTGGCCTAGTTTTTTTGAACAAGAAAACAAAAATAGTGTCGTTTATAAAGAGGATAATTCTTATGGAATGAAAAGAATTGAAGCCCTTTGTGGTCGATGTGATGGACATTTGGGACATCTTTTTGATGATGGTCCAGCTCCAACAGGTAAAAGGTATTGTATGAATTCCATCGCTTTAGATTTTGTACCCGAAAAAACAATCACAGCAACAAAAACAAATGATATGCTTGAAACCATCTCACTTGGCGGTGGCTGTTACTGGTGTGTCGAAGCCGTTTATGAAAAACTAGACGGAGTAAAATCGGTAGTTTCAGGATTTATGGGTGGCGTTGGCGCAAATCCTAGTTACAAAGAAGTTTGCTCAGGTACGACTGGTCATGCTGAAGTAGTTCAAATCACTTTTGACAAAACTAAAACTAGTCTTGACGAAATTTTCCAAGTGTTTTTTACTGTTCATGACCCAACTACCTTGAACCGTCAAGGTGGCGATGTGGGGACGCAATACCGTTCTGTAATTTTTTATGCCAATAACGAACAGTATCAAGCCGCAAAATCAATCATTAATCAATTGAATTCGGAAAAAGTGTTTTCTAGCCCAATTGTAACGACACTAGAAGAATACAAACCTTTTTACAAAGCCGAAGACTACCATCAAAATTATTATGAAAATAATAAAAGTCAGCCCTACTGCCAGATGGTTATTCAACCCAAAATAGAAAAATTTGAAAAAATATTCAAAGCCCGTTTAAAAAAATAACACCTTGAAAACCGAAAAGAAATTTTCGGTTTTTTTTTATATCAAAAAGTAAGTAGAAAGAAATCAATTAATGTCGTATTGTAACAGTTATTAATTTAATCTTACCATATAAGGCATATAAGTTTACATAAGTGATTCAATCAAAAACTTAAATGGTCTTATATACCTTAAATGGTCTTATATACCTTAAATGGTAAAAAAAACGACACTATTTTGTTCTCTATTACTTAAGCTGAAATGTTAAAATTAATTCGTTGTTTTTTTAACACTACGATAAGTATATTTAACCCGTTGGGTGTAATTCCACATATTTGCAACAAATTGACTCCTTAAGCTAACGATTACAGTATATAAAAAAATGCGTAAATTAGATTTGCTC
>JAYVIN010000099.1:0-8381 GCA_043770135.1 Flavobacterium sp.
AGATTTTAAAAACTGTGTATGATGCAAAACTTCGTATCTACCGCCTAATTCTGGATATTCATTTTTCAAGGTATTGAAACAATGCGGACATGCAGTAACTATTTTTTTTGCTTCATAGGCGTTCAAAACCTCGATATTCATCATAGCCTGCATTTGGAACAAAAATTCGTTTCCTGCTCGTTTGGCGGGATCACCAGTACAACTCTCTTCCGTACCCAAAACGGCAAAAGAAACATTCGATTTATTCATAATTCGAACAAATGCTTTGGTGATTTTCTTTGCTCTATCATCAAAACTACCCGCACAACCTACCCAAAACAAAACTTCGGGTTGCTTTCCTTGAGCCAACATTTCGGCCATTGTGGGTACAATTAAAATTTCTTGCATAAAAAAGAGTTTAAAGGTTTAAGGGTTTAAAGTTTTGAATAGATGAAAGCTAAAACCGTTTTGTATTAATTATTAATTTTTCCTTTTTCGCGTGAGGGATAGAAGTGGAGCTCTTTTTTGTGAGGCTTTTTTGCTGAACAAAAAAAGCGGGAACGTATAGCCCGACCCTTAGTTTTTACGGAGGGTCACGCCCAAATTATTCTACTCGTTTTTCCAATTCAATCTATCTTGCTGGTTGTATTGCCAAGGTGCTCCATTATTTTCGATATTAGTCATCATAGCATTTATTGGCATTGGTGCAGCGCTTTGCTCCATAACTAAATAGCGTCTCATATCCATAATTATAGATAATGGACTAATATTTACTGGACATTCTTCCACACAAGCATTACAAGAAGTACAAGCCCATAATTCTTCTGGTGTGATATAGTCGTTTAATAATGTTTTATTGTCTGGAATGAAAATTCCTTTATTAGCATCTATATTTTTTCCCACTTCTTCCATCCTATCTCTCGTATCCATCATAATTTTTCGAGGAGATAATTTTTTCCCAGTCAGATTCGCTGGACATGCTGAAGTACAACGACCGCATTCAGTGCAAGTGTAAGCATTTAATAATTGCACCCAATTTAAATCTTGAACATCTGCTGCTCCAAATTTTGTAGGTAATGCATTTTCTTCTACAACGGGAGTTGCATATGGATCAGCATTAGGATCCATCATCAATTTTACTTCATTGGTTACCGATTCTAAATTATCAAATTGCCCTTTTGGATTTAAATCAGCAAAATAGGTGTTTGGAAAAGCTAACAGAATATGTAAATGTTTTGAAAAATATAAATAGTTCAAAAAAACTAAAATTATTGAAATGTGTAACCACCAAAAAGTTCTTTCTAAAACAAAAACCAAATTATTACTCATTCCGTCAAAAATGGGAGCAATGTATTGCGAAACAGGAAAACTTCCTGCTTGAATATAATGACCAAATCCACCCGAAACATATTGTAAATGATAATCGGCAGCATTCATCAATAGAAATAAAGACATCAACACCACTTCGAAATAAATAATGTAATTGGCATCATTCCTTGGCTTTCCCTTTAAATCTGAACTTGCAAATCGTTTTAATTGAATCACATTTCGTCTCAACCAAAATACAATTACGGCTATCAATACTAAAACAGCCAATATTTCGAAAGAAGCTATTAGTATATCATAAACAATTCCCAATGGAGCAAAAACTCTGTGAGTACCAAATATGCCATCGATTATGATTTCTAAAAGTTCTATGTTGATAATAACAAAACCCACGTAAACCACTATATGCAATATTCCAGCAATTGGTCTTTTTATCATTTTAGATTGACCAAGTGCAATCATAGCCATGTTTTTCCATCTAGCTTTAGAATTGTCCTTACGATTTACTTCAGTACCAAGATTTATATTCCGAATGATTTTTTTTACATTCAAATAAAAATATCCAAATCCTAAAACAAGAATTAAAACAAAAAATATGTTATCTAAATAACTCATAAATTACTGGTTTTTACCTTTTACAATCGAATCATTGGGCACAACATAAGGTTTGTTTTTCTTTCCAAAAAGGGAAACGTTTACATAACGCGTTGGATAAAGTCGTAAATCCTGCAACAAAAGTTCCATTTCTTTGGTAGCCTTTTCTATGTTTTTGTACAAGGCTTCGTCAGTTAACATTTTACCCATAGTTCCTTTTCCAGCTTGAAGATTTGCCATAATGGTATCAACATTTGCTAAAGTTTTTTCAAGGTTCTTAGCCGTTTTACCTAAATCTGCTTTGTTTAATGAATCAGATATTTTAGAAAAATCGCTGGATACTTTATTAAAATTAGATACAATTCCGCTGATTTGAGTTTTATTACTATCTAAAATTGCATTTAAACTAGTCGAAGCTTTATGAAATTCGGTAATCGTTTTGTTCATTTCAGAAAGACTATTTTTAATATCTTCTTGCCCTTTTTTATCTAAAATAGAGTTTAATCCTGAAATTAATTGATCTGCATTCAGCATCAGTTTTTCTATTTTGGCTTGGAGCGGTTCTAATTTTTCACCAACAGAAGCAGTAAGTCCTAATTTGATTGTTCCTTTTAATTTTTGACCATCAATTGCCAATTCTTTATCATCAAAATTTGGATAAATGGCTATTTGTCGGCCACCAATAAAACCAGGTTCATAAATAGTTGCAGTACTCGATTTTGAAATCGGAAAATCAGTTTTTAATAGTAACTCTACAAGCAGTTTTCCTGTAGAATTATCAATAGAAATGCTATTGACTTTACCAACATTTAATCCGTTAAGTGTCACTGGAGCTGATGCGAGCAAACCTTCGACATTATCATACTCTACATAAAAGGTTTTATAATTTGTAAAAATATCTTTTCCTTTTAAAAAACTATATCCCCAAATAAATAAGAGTATAGACGAAATGACTAATATTGCGGTTTTAATTTCTCTTGTTAATTTCAAAATCTATTTTTTTTTAATTGAATATAAAATAATCAAACTCGTTATTAGTACTATTTAATGGCGTCTTGAACTGTGATGCTTTTGCCGTCTTTAAAGGCAATCAAATAAGCTGATTTATATCCTTTCGATTTAGCTTCCTGTAATAATTTCTTCGCTTCTTCATAATCCGATGTTTCTCCGTACATATATTTATATAAAGAATTAGTCTGAGAAATTGAAATGTTTTTTAATCCTTTAAAATTTTTAGGTTCTAATGCTACTTTTTTTGCACTTGCCGATAGTTGCACTTTAAAAATGATGCCTTTGGTTTCTTCTTCTATAGAGGATACCTTTTTTATCACTGGTGTATCTTTGGTTTTTACATTTTCAGTTGAACTGTCTTTTACAGCTTTTTCGATTATCTTTTGCGATGGTCTTTCAATTTCAGAATCTACCTCTCCATTGCCAAAATATTCTTTTTTATAGCTGATTATTGCATCTGCAATAGCCTTTGCAATTTCATTTTGTCCATCTTCTGAATCTAAAATATTTCCTTCCGTAGGGTTTGAAATAAATCCAGTTTCAATCAAAACTCTTGGCATATACGCTTTGTGAAGCACCATATAAGGAGCCTGCTTTACTCCTCCACCTCTTATTTTTTTTCCTAATAATTGAAAAGCATCTTCTACTTTACTTGCTAAAGATATGCTGTTGTCTAAATATTCTTCTTGCATCAAGGTCATGCCTATCATTGTCTCTGGTGAATTGGGGTCAAAACCCTCATATTTTTCTTTATAATCTTTTTCTAGAGTGATAACAGAGTTTTCCTTTTTTGCAGCCTCTAGGTTCGAAGCAACTTTAGTCATCCCCATTACATAAGTTTCTGTACCATCAGCAACAGTATTTCTATTTGCATTGCAGTGAATAGAGACAAAAATATTAGCATCTGCTCGGTTGGCTATGTTGGCTCTTTCAATTAAGTCTATAAAAACATCTGTTTTTCGGGTATAAATAACATCTATTTTAGGATTTTCTTCTAATATTTTACCCACTTTGAGGACAATCGCTAACGCAATATTCTTTTCAACGTGTCCATTGTAAACAGCACCAAAATCATGAGCGCCATGTCCTGCATCCAAAGTTACTCTAAAAACATTAGACTGGCTATAACAAAGTGTGGTTACAATAAATAAAATAAAGGGAAATAGTAGTTTAGTTCTTTTAACTATATTCATAAATCTAAAAGTTAATTTTAATTAAATACGGTATTTATAAATTTTATATTTGATTATTTTTGACAAAAATTTATATGTAAGTTTGGCATTTCAAAAAACATACCATCATTTTACAAAAATAGCATTTATACCTTTGCATACAAACTTATTTAATATCGTTTTATTATCATTTTTCCTAACAATCGGAAATGGTAAATTACATTCTCAAGATGTGAAAAAAAAAACGAACACTATACTTCCGAAAACTGAAATCCAAAAACCTGATTTTAAGATTGAAAGCTCAAAAACAGTAACTCTTCCTGCCGAAAAAGAAATTGACAGCGTTATAATTGACAGCAATAAAACCAAAAAAGTTTTTCTCGACGGTAAAGTAAAATACAAAGCCGAAAATTATGTCAAAATCGAGCAAAAGAAAAAGAAAATTACGTTGTACGACAGAGCTGAATTGTACTATCAAGATGTAGAGTTAAAATCGGGTATTATCGTAATGGATTATGAAAAAAATGAGGTTTATGCCGGACGAATCAAAGATTCTGCAGGAGTTCTAACTCAGTACCCCAATTTTAAGCAAGGTGAAAATATCATTGAACCTGATTCTATTCGGTTTAATTTTAAAACCAAAAAAGCTTTAATTTGGAATTCAAGAACAGAACAAAGTGAATTTCGAGTAAAAGCGGCTATAACAAAAAAAGAAAATGATTCCGTTTATTTTTTAAAAGGAGCTCGGTTTACAACATCCAAAAATATAGACAATCCAGAATATTATTTTCAAACCAATAAAGTAAAGTTTATTCCCGGTAAGAAAGTGGTCACCGGATTGACTAATATGGTTATTGCCGATGTTCCAACACCAATAGCATTGCCTTTTGCTTTTTTTCCAATGAGCAAAGAAACGAGTATTTCGGGACTTATTCTTCCAAGTTATAACGACTCCGCTTTCAGAGGATTTTCATTGCAAAACGGCGGCTATTATTTTTCATTAACCAATAATTATGATTTGACTGTCACGGGTGATTATTACACCAATGGAAGTTATGGATTGCGATTTGAATCGTCCTATGCACAACGATATAGTTACAGAGGGAATTTAAATTTTCGTTTCGAAAACTTAATCAACAGCGAAAGAGGGTATCCGGATTATTCCCAACAAAAAATTTATAATATCCAATGGTCACATTCTAAGGATTCAAAATCAAATCCCAATTCAAGTTTTTCAGCATCGGTAAATCTTGGAAGTAGTAGATATTTTCAACAATCTATTAATCAAGTCAATGTAGGCTCTAACCTTAATAATACATTAAGCTCTTCTGTGTCTTATTCCAAAACATTTAATTCCGTTCCACAAGTCAGAATGTCATTAACAGCAACGCATTCTCAAAATACACAATCGCAACAAATTGATATGACTTTACCAACACTACAAGCTAGTGTGGATAGAATTTATCCTTTTGTTAAAAGAGGCGGTGTCAAAAAAGGTTTTTTCAAAAACATCAATTTACAATACAATCTTAATGCTCGAAATAGTTTTACTACAAACGATTCGTTATTCTTCAAACCTGAAATGTTTAAAAATGCTAAAACTGGAATGGAACACTCCATTCCGTTGAATACTAATTTTAAGTTGTTTAAGTATTTTAGTGTTTCTTCTTCTGCAAATTATAGAGAGGTTTGGTATTTGAAAACCCTAAAAAGAAATTACGATTCCAATCAAGGTAAAGTTATTGATACTGAAATAAATGGATTTGATGCCTTTAGAACTTACTCCTTTTCATCCAGCTTAGGAACTACAATTTATGGAACTTTTAATTTTGGCGAAAACAAAAGAATAAAATCAATTCGGCATGTCATGCGTCCATCCGTATCGTATAGCAATAGTCCAAGCTTTAATAAATATTATGACACTTATGCCACAGACGCTAGCGGCACTATGATTAGAGAATATACTCGTTTTGAAAGCGGTATTTACGGTGCGCCTGGCAATAGCAATTCCAATGTTCTAGGATTTAATTTAAGCAATACTTTTGAAGCTAAAGTTACAGATCGAGATAGTACTAAAACCGAAGCTAAAAAAATCATGCTGTTAAATAATTTAAATCTATCCACTGGTTATGACATCAATGCAGATGGTAAAACTAGCTTGGCTTGGTCGCCAATCCGATTGAGTGGAGGAACTCAATTATTTAAAGATAAAATGGCAGTAAATTTTGGAACAACCCTAGATCCTTATGCTATTGATAATTCGGGTAATCGAATTAATGTATTTAACATTGATAATGGCGGCAGTTTACTCCGAATGACAAGTGCCAATATGACCATGAATTATTCTCTATCAAGTAGGGATAATGACAAAAAGAAAGAAAATAATCAAGGTAAAAGAAATGGTGGTCGTGAAGACGACCTATTTGGGAAAAATGCAGATATTGGAAACAACAGACAAAGTCAATTTAGCGAAGATGAAGAGGAAGGTGACGATAAAAATTCTGAGTTTTTTAGTTCAAAGTTACCTTGGGACATAACATTTGCTTATTCATTAACGTATGGAAATAATAATAGAGAAAGTGAAATTACAGGGAACTCCATAATGGTTTCGGCAAATACTGACCTAACGCCAAAATGGAAAGTGGGCGTATCTACAGGATATGATTTTGTACAAAATGGAGTAACCTTTACTCAATTTCGATTTGAAAGAGATTTATTGAGTTGGCGAATGGATTTCAACTGGCAACCCTTTGGAACTTATGCCAATTGGAGTTTCTTTATCGGAATAAAATCGGGCGTATTAAGCGATATTAAATGGGATAAACAGAGCGTTTCTAATAGATAATTCACAACTTCTAATCTCTATAATTAAAAAGTGTCTTTTTATGAAAAAAATAATTTTTACCGAAAATGCGCCAAGCCCAATTGGCCCTTATAATCAAGCGATTCTAAAAGGAAATACGTTATACACTTCGGGTCAGATCGCCATCAATCCAAAAACAGGTGAATTGGTTACTACAACTATCGAAGCCGAAACGGAACAAGTCATGCAAAATATGAAAGCTGTCCTCGAAGCTGCTGATATGACTTTTGAAAATGTTGTAAAAACGACTATCTTCATCATGAACATGAATGATTTTGGAACTATAAACTCTATTTACGGTTCTTATTTCAATGAAAAAACCGCTCCAGCTCGCGAAACGGTTCAGGTGGCTGGTTTGCCAAAAAATGTTAACGTTGAAATTTCTGTTATTGCTATTCTATAAAGACCTAAACAGTCAATTATCGATTAACCACATGATAATCGATAAGTCCGTCAATGGGTCTTCGAAGAACATTTCCTAATTTCAAGTTATATCTATCAAATGTAATTTGCAATTCATCCCTCTGGTGCTCGTCTGCGACGAGTACCTACTTACTTTTGAAAACAAATCCTAGCGTTTGCAACGCGGCTCGAATAAAAATTACCACAAAGGTTCTATATTAACATTACAAAATACAGTATTATCTTTCTCATAATTTCTATAACTACTATTTACATAACCCCGCTCCGCAAAGTGTTAATTTATAGCAAAGTGCTCCGCAAATGTCTCCCGACTTTGCGGAATAACAATTAATCATAACTGTTGTATTTTAAAATTGAATTCGGATTTAAGACATTTATCACAGGAATTTGAACTAATTCTACATCAATAATTCCTTTATTATCAACATAATTTGATGCGCTTGAATAAATATAATCTTGTGGTCTTAAAACAATTCCTGACCGAACTGGGTTGAAATGGATATAATCTATTTTTGACCACATGAATTTTTCCGAATATATCTCTTCGGCATGATTACCATATTGCCAAAATTGAAAATTTTTGTTTCTAGAATGACTTTCGGTTGCTAATTTAAATCGTTCTAGCATCCATTCTCTTCGACTTTCAGGTTCTGAATGGATTTTATCCAAAATTGTTTTGGAGGTAAATTTCTTAAAATCCCGCAACAAATCTGATAGTTTACCATCGTTTGACTGAACAATCATGTGAATATGATTGCTCATAATGACATAACTGTACAAAATCATTCCTTTATTTTTGATGCAGTAATCAAAACAATCAATTACTGCATCCCTGTAAATTTTCCTCGAAAAAACATCCACCCAATCTACAACTGTAGCTGTTATAAAATGTGGTAAAGTTTGATCTCTTATTACATATCCTTCTTTCATAACTACTTTTTGTCAAATATAAAAAATTCCGCAAAGTCAGGAGACATTTGCGGAGCTTTTCATAAGAACTCTTTGCGGAGCGG
>JAYVIN010000100.1:0-3026 GCA_043770135.1 Flavobacterium sp.
ATCATCAATATCCGCTTTCGCATTGATTAATTCAATCAAATATTTAACTATGGTAATGATGTCTTCTTTGGTAAGCACTTGCTTTTCCATTGGAGTATCTAGACCTAGTTTTTTGTTAATTCTATAACGACCTACTTCACCTAAGTTGTAACGTTGGTCAGAGAAAAACAATTTATCAATAATACCACGAGCCGTTTCTTCATCAGGCGGTTCTGCGTTACGCAATTGTCTGTAAATGTGCTCAACGGCTTCTTTTTCAGAATTGGTTGGATCTTTTTGAAGCGTGTTGTGAATAATAGAATAATCAACTAGATTATTATCTTCTTTATGCAACAAAATAGATTTAACGTTAGAATCAATGATTTCTTCTACATTATCTTTATCGATAATGGTGTCTCTATCAAGGATTATTTCGTTACGTTCGATAGAAACCACTTCGCCGGTATCTTCATCCACGAAATCTTCGTGCCAAGTATTTAAAACACGAGCTGCTAATTTTCTACCTATATATTTTTTTAGTCCTGTTTTAGACACTTTAATTTCTTCGGCTAGGTCGAAAATCTCTAGGATATCCTTGTCTCTTTCGAAACCAATAGCACGAAATAAAGTGGTTACAGGTAATTTTTTCTTTCTGTCGATGTAAGCGTACATTACGCTATTGATATCGGTAGAAAATTCTATCCAAGAACCTTTGAAAGGAATTACTCTGGCAGAATATAGTTTTGTTCCATTGGCATGGAATGATTGTCCGAAGAAAACCCCAGGAGAACGGTGCAATTGAGAAACTACAACACGCTCAGCACCATTGATTACAAAAGTACCAGAAGGAGTCATGTAAGGGATTGTACCCAAATAAACATCTTGAACAATAGTTTCAAAATCTTCGTGCTCTGGATCGGTACAATATAATTTTAACCTAGCTTTTAGAGGGACACTGTACGTAAGACCTCTCTCTATACATTCTTGAATGGTATAACGTGGTGGGTCTACAAAGTAATCTAGAAATTCTAGTACAAAATTATTTCTTGTATCTGTAATTGGAAAATTTTCCATGAAGGTATTGTATAAACCTTCGTCGCCTCTTTCGTCAGATTTTGTTTCCAATTGGAAAAAATCTTTAAACGATTTTACCTGAACATCTAGAAAATCTGGATATTGTGGTATGTTTTTTGTAGAGGCAAAATTCAATCTTTCAGTTTGATTTGATATCATCAATTGACAAAATTTTGATTAAAAAAAAGTAATTTTTTTGTGTAAAACACGGTGTAATCTATACTTTCTTTTTACAACCAACACCTCTTAAAAATGAACCAAGTTCGCTCATTTAGTTCTTCGTATTGATTAAAAGTTTATTTCGTATTATACGCTCTATAAGATAAAATTTAGAGTGCAAATTTATTATACGAAAAATGGTTTAGGTCTTTGAAAGTGTATTTCAAGACCTAAACCTATTCTCTAAAGCGGGAAGAATTATTTTAATTCAACTACAGCTCCAGCTTCTTCTAAAGACTTTTTAAGACCTTCAGCCTCATCTTTAGAAACACCTTCTTTTACATTCGAAGGTGCGCTATCCACTACATCTTTAGCTTCTTTAAGACCTAAACCTGTAAGTTCTTTAACCATTTTTACAACAGCCAATTTAGAAGGACCAGCTTCTTTTAATACTACTGTAAATTCTGTTTGAACTTCTTCAGCCGCAGCGTCTCCGCCACCACCTGAAACAACTACTGCTGCAGCTGCTGGTTCGATACCATAGTCGTCTTTTAATATTGTTGCTAATTCGTTAACTTCTTTTACTGTTAAGCCAACTAATTGTTCTGCGAATTGTTTCAAATCTGCCATTTTTTCTATCGTTTTAAAATGATTTGTAAATTATATTTGTTTATTGTGCGCGTTTTTAATGCACTTAATTTTTTTAGTATTTAGAAATCTAAAATCAGAACTCTAAACTCTAAAATTGAATTAAGCAACCTCTTCTACTTTGAATTGGTTTTGAAGAGCCGAAATAACTCTTTGTGCTGGTGATTGAAGCAATCCAATGATTTCGCCAATAAGCTCTTCTTTAGATTTAATGGTTGCCAAAGCATCCAATTGATTGTCTCCAATATAAATTTCAGCATTGATATATGCCCCTTTTAAAATAGGCTTATCTGATTTTTTTCTGAAATCTTTTATTATTTTTCCAGGTGCGTTTGCAACATCTGAAATAAATATAGCACTATTCCCAGTCAATACAGACGGTAAATCACCATAATCATTTGATGATGCTTCCATTGCTTTTGCAAGCAAAGTATTCTTTACTACCTCTATTTTAATCCCTGCCTTAAAGCAAGCTCTTCTTAAATTTGAAGTGGTTTCTGCATTCAATCCAGAAATATCAGATACATAAATAATATTTGTACCAGCTAACTGTGCAGTTAAATCTTCAATCGCGATTGATTTTTCTTCTCTAGTCATACTAAAAATTTTTAACTACAATTATACTGCTTTAGGATCCAAAGTAATAGCTGGACTCATTGTGCTTGTAAGATGTATACCTTTGATGTATGTACCTTTAGCAGCAGTTGGTTTAAGTTTGATTAATGTTTGAATAATTTCATGTGCGTTATCATAAATTTGCTCAGCTCCAAAAGAAACTTTACCAATTCCTGCATGCACGATACCAGTTTTATCAACTTTAAAGTCAATTTTACCAGCTTTTACTTCCGCAACAGCTTTTGCAACATCCATAGTTACAGTTCCTGTTTTAGGATTTGGCATTAAACCTCTAGGACCTAAAATACGCCCTAATGGACCTAATTTCCCCATTACAGCTGGCATCGTGATAATTACATCAACATCAGTCCAACCGTCTTTAATTTTTTGAAGGTATTCATCAAGACCAACATAGTCAGCACCAGCAGCCAAAGCTTCCGCTTCTTTATCTGGAGTAACTAATGCTAATACTTTTACATCTTTACCAGTTCCATGAGGTAATGTTACTACACCTCTTACCATTTGATTCGCTTTTCTTGGATCTACACCCA
>JAYVIN010000101.1:0-2929 GCA_043770135.1 Flavobacterium sp.
GACAATTGTATTCTTCGGTAAAAGGTTTAGGCGGATTATTTTTTGTCGCTCATCAGGAGGAAGGTTATGTATGGGTTTTTGATGTCAATCCGAACAGTAACAACGATTTTGCCTATGTTGGTAAATACCAAACCAATCATACTGAAAGTTGCGATTTGGCTTTTGATAGAAGTACAGGATTACTTTATATTCTTCACAATATCATAGGAAATAATAGATTGGAAGTAACCAATTTGTCGACCTCATTGAATGGAAGTTCAAGGAAATTTATTCCTTTAAATGATTATCTAATAACCAATCCAACTGGGAATAATGACAATATCGAGGGATTTGCATTGACTCCAAAATGTCCTGTAACGGGACTAACTAGTGCTTGGTTGTGTCGTGATGTTGAATCCAATGAAGATCAATCTATTCAAGAGGATGCGTTGCGTTGGTTTACTACTTTTGTTGCTGATGGAAATTGTGAATTGTTGTCTAACGATAGTTTTGAAACAACAAATGAAATTGTAATTTATCCTAATCCTGTAGAAAATCGATTGACTCTTGAAGGAAAATGGATGTTAAATGCTACAATTCATATCTATAATAGTTTAGGGCAATTGGTTTTAGAAAAAGAAAACCAAAGCAGCACTAGCTTAATTGTAGAAGTTTCTAGTTTAAAAAACGGATTGTATTTTCTTGAAATAAATCAAAACGGAAATAGTAAAACTTTGAAATTTGATAAGCAATAATATTACTTCTTAATAAATTTTTCAGATTGTCCACCCGAATCGTCATGAAGATTCAAAAAATAAGTGCCAGCTGGATAAGGGAATGGAAAGCTATATTTTTTTGAAATAGCACTTGGAATTCTTTCTGTAATATATTCTTGTAATAATTTACCGTTTACATCAAACAATCTAAGTATAATGTGGTCTGCACTTTTGAAGTTGACTGTAAATTCCAATTGATTTTCAATAGGGTTGGGTGAAATATTTACTTCAAGTTTGTCTCTTTCGGCATTTCCATTAAAATTGGGTGTACTTAGTGATTCAGAAAATTTATAAATTCCTTGACCTGAGCAATACACTAAATTCTCATTGAAAACCTGGATTCTATTCAGATTCCCCCCAAAAACAGTGTCATTCCATGTTGTACCTGCATCGAAAGTTTCTAAAAATCCCGTATGATGTCCGCCCATCCATCCATGATTTTCAGTGATAAATCCAACCGCTTGAATGTCAGTATCTGGAACTTCTTTTGAAACCCAATTCTCACCACCATCAATCGATTTTAAAAGCTTTCCATAGAGAGGCTCAATAGATTCAACAGAACCAAACATTACATCAGGATTTGAAAATAAACGTTGTAATTTCCATACCCATTCACCATTGATTCCAGTATGATAAATTTCTGTCCAAGTATAACCACCATCAATAGTTTTTAGAATAATCCCTCCGTTGACACTACCTCCAGAAGCAAATCCAATATTTTCATCAACGAATAATACTTCCACTAATTTTTCAGCATATTTACTCATGTCAAAATATTGCCATGTATCACCACTATCGCTAGATTTAATTACATAAGCAGGTCCATAATAGGTGCCACAGCCATAAATCGTATAATCACCAATCGCGGATAATCCACAAATAACATCATTATCTTCCAAAGGATTTGAAGGGTCAGGAGGAATAATATCTTCCATGATATTCCAATCAATACCACCGTTTGTTGTTTTGTAAATTTTCCCGTTTAGTGTTCCAATGAAACCGATATTCTCATTCAGAAATTCTATATTTCTAATATAGGGATTTTGTATTTGTAAATGCAATTGTAATTCCCAGTTTTGGCCGCCATCGATTGTCTTGTATACAAATCCTCCACTACCAGCAGCCCAACCAAGATTTTCGTTTAAAAAGAAGACATCGTCATATCTTCCCGCTAAAGCAGGTAACACTTGTTGCCATGAGGGTTGAGCAAATAATGAAAAAAAAGTAAATAGTGTTGTAAGGAAACTAAAGCATGTTTTCATAATTGCAATTTTTTTTAAATAAAATATACCTAAAGCTATAGTGTATAAATGTACTTGATTTTGAAAGCAATAAAACAGGAATGCATTATTTTAACAAAATTTGATTTTTCAATAAGTCTTCAAAAGTTTCTCGTTGTCGAATTAAAGTTCCTTTTCCATTTTGCCATAAAACTTCTGCAGGCTTGTAACGTGAATTGTAGTTGGAAGCCATTGCAAAACAATACGCTCCCGCATTTCTAAAAGACAATATGTCACCTTCTTTAATTTCGCTTATGCGACGATTGTTGGCGAATGTATCGGTTTCACAGATATAACCCACCACGCTATAAAAACGTTCTTTCCCTTTTGGGTTGGAAATGTTTTCGATATAGTGTTGCGATCCATACAACATGGGTCTTATGAGATGATTGAATCCACTGTCGATACTAGCAAAAACGGTAGAAGTAGTTTGTTTTACTACATTCACTTTAGCTAAAAAGAATCCGGATTCACTCACTAAAAATTTACCAGGTTCAAAAGCTAAAGTCAACGGACGTCCGTATTCTTTTTCAAAAGCATTGAATCGTTTGGTGAGTTTTCGTCCAAATTCTTCAATGTTTGTTTCGATATCTCCTTTGTGATACGGCACTTTGAATCCGCTTCCGAAATCTAAAAAATCTAAAGTTTTAAAATGAACTGCTGCTTCAAATAATATTTCTGCCGCGTACAAAAACACTTCAATGTCTAAAATATCGGAACCCGTATGCATGTGAATACCGTTGATGTGCATACCCGTATTTTCAACGATACGCAATATATGGGGCATTTGGTGAATCGAAATTCCAAATTTACTATCGATATGACCGACTGAAATATTGGTGTTTCCACCAGCCATAACATGCGGATTAATCCGAATGCAAACCGGAATTTTGG
>JAYVIN010000102.1:0-23630 GCA_043770135.1 Flavobacterium sp.
TTTTAGCAGTCAAAATGCGATAGTAAGTTTGATGGAACAACCAGATTGGGAACAATTGCAATCTAAAACCGTTTTTTGTGTAGGTTTAAAATCCAAAGAGTTATTAGAAAAAAATGGCTTTACGGTTGCCGTTTATATGGATTATGCATCGGAATTAGCCGAAATTATTACGTTGATTTACAACAAAGAAAGTTTTACTTTCTTAAGTGGCAACTTGCGCAAAGAAACTTTACCAAAAGCACTTAAAGAAGCTGGTGTCCCGTTGAACGAAATCGAAACCTATCAAACCAAGTTAACTCCGTTTAAGATTTCGGCAGCAGAAAAATTTGACGGCATCTTGTTTTTTAGTCCTTCGGCAATAGAAAGCTATTTGAAAGACAATAAAATAAAAAACGAAATTTGCTTTTGTATTGGCGAAACCACCGCTGGAGCATTAAAAGGGGTTACCAAAAATATTATTTTACCAGAAATTCCTTCTACAGAACTTTTGATAGAAAAAGTAATCCAACAATTCAATCCCGATACTAACTAGAAAATAATAAAGCTTTTGCGCCTTAGCGTCTTGGCGGTAAAAAATTAACAATGATAAAGAACGACCTATTTTTAAAATCATTAAGAGGAGAAACAGTAGAACGTCCACCCGTTTGGATGATGCGTCAAGCCGGTAGATATTTGCCAGAATTCATTGCATTGCGAGATAAATACGATTTTTTTACGCGTTGTCAAACGCCAGAATTGGCTGCGGAAATCACTGTACAACCCATTCGTAGAATTGCTCCAGATGCGGCGATTTTATTTTCGGATATTTTGGTAGTGCCACAAGCTATGGGAATTGAAGTTTTGATGAAGGAAAGCGTTGGACCATTTTTACCCAATCCCATTCGTACCATTCAAGATGTTGAAAGAGTAATCGTTCCCGATGTTCACGAGACATTGGGTTACGTTTTTGATGCCATAAAATTGACGAAACAAATGCTGAACGATGAAGTTCCATTGATCGGTTTTGCGGGTTCACCATGGACAATTATGTGTTATGCAGTGGAAGGAAAAGGCTCTAAAAGCTTTGATATGGCAAAAGGATTTTGCTTTTCACATCCAGAAGCTGCTCACGTTTTATTACAAAAAATCACGGATACCACTATTTTATATTTGAAAGAAAAAGTAAAAGCAGGTTGCAATGCCATTCAGATTTTTGATTCTTGGGGCGGAATGCTTTCACCAGTAGATTATCAGGAATTCTCATGGAAATACATTAACCAAATTATAGATGCCTTGGCGGAGGTTACTCCAGTAATTGTATTCGGAAAAGGATGTTGGTTTGCACTTGGTGAAATGGGAAAAAGTAAAGCATCGGCTCTTGGAGTAGATTGGACTTGTTCGGCTAGAAATGCGCGTTATTTGTCGGGTGGAAATGTAACTTTGCAAGGAAATTTTGACCCTTCAAGATTACTTTCTCCAATTCCAACCATCAAGAAAATGGTACACGAAATGATTGACGAATTCGGAAAAGACAAATATATTGTTAATTTAGGTCACGGAATTTTACCTAATATTCCTGTCGATCATGCGAAAGCGTTTGTAGATGCGGTGAAGGAGTATAAGAGTAAGTAGTTATAAACTGGACTAAAGTCCAGCCTTATCAAATGTATCGAGCCGATGGCTCTAGTAAATATGTAAAAGTTCCGTAGGAACGGCGTATTTTGTAGAAACGGATTTTAATCCGTTGTTTATGTGAAAAAAAGTAATGAAAAACAAATTCTACCAATACATACAAAACCTCCAAGACCAAATCTGCAAAGGATTGGAAACGGTTGATGGTCAAGCCAAATTTCGTGAGGATATTTGGGAACGACAAGAAGGTGGCGGAGGACGAACACGCGTGATTGAAAACGGATTAGTTTTCGAAAAAGGCGGAGTAAACATCTCTGCCGTTCACGGAAAATTACCTGATTCGATGCAGAAACTATTCAACGTTGGCGAAGCTGATTTTTTTGCTTGTGGATTGAGTTTGGTTTTGCATCCACAAAACCCAATGGTGCCCACTGTTCACGCTAATTGGCGCTATTTCGAATTATACGACAATGTCGATAACTCCTCCCCTTCGGGGAGGTCGGGAGGGGATTCTTGGTTTGGTGGCGGACAAGACTTAACGCCTTATTATTTGTTTGAAGAAGATGCGAGTCATTTTCATCAAACCTGTAAAAATGCTTGCGATAAACACAATCCAGAGTTTTATCCAAAATTTAAGAAACAATGCGACGAATATTTTTGGAACGCACACCGACATGAAGCTCGAGGAATTGGAGGGTTATTTTTCGATTATTGCAAAGCAACTGATGATATGTCAATAGAAAATTGGTTTAATTTTGTGTCGGAAGTTGGTAACAGTTTCCTAGAAGCTTATGTTCCAATTGTAGAGAAAAGAAAAAATTTAGAATACACAGCCGCACAACGTACGTGGCAAGAAATTCGTCGTGGTCGTTATGTCGAGTTTAATTTGGTTCATGACAAAGGCACGCTTTTCGGACTCAAAACCAACGGCAGAATTGAAAGTATTTTGATGAGTTTGCCGCCACACGTTCAGTGGGTTTACGACCATCATCCTGAAAAAGGAAGCGAAGAAGAAAAGTTAATCAACATATTAGAAAATCCAAAAAATTGGATTGCAGATTGATGAATAACGATTTGTGATTTCAGATTTTCTGTCATCATCGCTTTGTTATAAATCAAAAATCAGCAATCGTTAATTTTAAATCATATATCAAATGTTCCCATTACAAAGAAATCGCCGTTTAAGAACCAATGAATCCATTCGTTCTCTGGTACGCGAAACCACATTAAGTCCAACCGATTTTATGTTTCCGATGTTTATTGCCGAAGGCGAGAAGGTCAAAATCGAAATTGCATCGATGCCAGGAATTTTTCGTCGTTCCATAGATCTAACGGTAGAAGAGGTAAAGGAAATATTTGCTTTGGGCATTCGTGCCGTTAACATTTATGTAAAAGTAGATGAATCTCTAAAAGACAACACCGGAAAAGAAGCTTGGAATCCAGATGGATTAATGCAAAAAGCTATTCGAGCCATCAAAATTGCTTGTCCTGAAATGATTGTGATGCCCGATGTGGCTCTCGATCCATACTCAATTTATGGTCACGATGGCATTATCGAAAACGGGGATGTTGCTAATGATACTACAAACGAAGCCTTAGTAAAAATGGCTGTTTCGCATGCACAAGCGGGGGCCGATTTTGTGGCCCCAAGCGACATGATGGACGGACGCGTTTTGCGTTTGCGCCAAGGACTCGATGCAGCTGGATTTCAAAATGTGGGGATTATGAGTTATTCTGCTAAATATGCTTCGGCATTTTACGGTCCGTTTCGTGATGCCTTAGACAGTGCACCACGCAAAGCTGAAATCGAAGTGCCAAAGGACAAGAAAACCTACCAAATGGATTATGCCAATCGCATTGAAGCCATTAAAGAAGCCTTGTCAGATGTTGAAGAAGGTGCTGATATGGTGATGGTAAAACCAGGAATTGCCTATCTCGACATCGTTCGCGAGATTAAAAATGCCGTAAATGTACCAGTAACTGTTTTTCAGGTTTCAGGAGAATATGCTATGATCAAAGCTGCTGCTGAAAGAGGTTGGTTGGACAATGATGCTATCATGATGGAACAATTAATGTGTATTAAACGTGCAGGAGCTAGTTTGATTTCGACTTATTTTGCCAAAGAAGCTGCGATTATTTTGAACAAAAATTAATTATTTTTGGCATTTATCCTAAGTAGCTTTTTAAGTCTACAAATGAAATTAATTCAAAAAAATTACAAATTAAACGAAGCACCAATATTGATTACAAATTGGTTGTTTAGGTTTTCAAAACCTATACTAGTGGGGTCGTATTTCGCTAAAGGAATTCCAGCTTCGGAATAAACTCCAAAACCATCGGTAAAAAAATAACGTACGCCAAGATGTGCACCAAAATTGCGTATTCCTAAATCGAGTCCAGGATAAACATCCATTTTTGAGTCTAATTTAAGTACGTTTCCTAAGTTGGCATTAAATCGTACTTTGGCATCAAATCGATCTATAAATTCGGGTTTGTTTCCTAAAACATCCGTGTTTACAGATAATAAATAAGAACTAACAAATCCGTAGGACATGTTTTCACCGATTCCAAAATCGGTAGAAACACGAATTCCAGTACCTCCGTTTTGTAGGTTCATCCCAAGATCAAATTTAAGGTCTCCTTTTCCTTTAAAGCCTTGGGCATTTATACCTACAATAACAAACAAAAATACTGCTGTAAAAAGCTTTTTCATATTGGTAAATATATTAAAAATGAAAGTCAAAAATAGTGAAATAAAATTTAATTTCTTCCTTTTTCGGTGGGGTACAAATTCGGTAAAGGCTCGCTTTGCCAGAATTCCTTAGTTTTTACATCCATAATCGTTAATGGTCCTTCAAAGGCGGCACTGGTATCTACATTCCAGACATTTGCCATTTGTACCGGAATCGTTTTATTGATTCGAGAAACAGGTGTATGGCCCAAATAAATTTCGTGATATAAGGTAAATCTTTTTGGGTAAAAAACACTATCGGAATCCAATGTTTTATCCAATGCTAATGCGGTTTCCCATAGTGTTCTGTCCCAATAAAACAATTTAGGAAAATACTCGTGTTCGACTCCATTTACATTGGTAAAACCCGCGTGAATAAACAATCGATTTTGGGAATCCAGATAATAATTTTCTAAAGTTCTAAAAAAGCCAATATGTTTTTCGATAATTTCCTCGCTCAAATTGGCATAAGCCAACACGGTCGATTCGCCACCATGTTTAAACCACATGGGATTATCGGCTTTATTGACCAACCATTCGAGCAAAAGTTCGTCGTGATTGCCTCTGATAAAAATGCAAGTATGGGTCTTTTCTAGTTCGATTAAATAATCGATTACTTGGGGCGATTGACTCCAACCATCCACATAATCACCCAGAAAAATCAGGGTGTCTTTTGGAGTAACATTCGCTCTTTCTATAATTTGGTGCAAGGCCCGTAAACCACCGTGAATGTCACCTATGACAAGTGTTCTCATTTTATTTTTATTGGTCTAAATATTTGTTGTTTAAAATTTATATTTGCTGTTCGAAGATATGAGACTTCGCAAAGCACCTTAGTTTTTAAGAAGTCTTTAACTAGAGAGAAACATTAAATTCTCTTAGTATTCTCTCTTAAACTCTAAGACAACTGAATCGTGTTAACAGGTGCTAATTCTCCTTTCAACACAAGTTTTGTTGAACGTGCAGCGCAGGCAACAAAACTCTAACTGTTAGCAGTAGTTTTTATTTAGGAATAGTTTCTATATAATAACTATTTCCCAACAGATTAAATGATATGATTTGATTTTGTAGAACTTCAAGTAACAATGGAATTCCATTAGTTTTATATTGTTTAATTATTGTAGTAAAATTGTTTTTTTCGAAAACCTCAATTTTTGAATAATCTGGGACTGAGAAATAAATATGTTTATTGTCTGATGCAATTTTTGCGTCTCCAAAAAAACTATCTTTATAATACTTATTTGTAGTTACCTCGGTAAAATTTTCGTAGTTGACATCCGATTGATAACCATATTTAGTACTTACAAAAAAAGTTTTATCATCCGACAAAGCAAACAAACGACTATCAGCCATTGAGTAATTAAACAGCAAATCTGTAAAAACATCGTTCCCACTTATGTTTAGTCTTCTAATAGCAGAGCTGCTTCCATATTCTAGCCCATCACTCCATAAGTAATAAAAATAGTTTTCTTTGGCGTAGATTAATTTTGAGGTGCCACTCATACTGTACGACCCTGTTCTATTTAAAACTTTATTGGTTATTCGGTTATATACAAGCATTCCACCACCATCTGCATATGGATGCTTCTCTATGAATAATAAATTATCATTAATTGGAATTACTGATAATATGTTATAATCTGTAATTAAGAATATTTTTTCCTTTATTTTATGAGTAGCCAAATCAATAACAAAAATATTACCCTCTTTACATGGTACGTATAAATCTTCAACTCCTTGATATTTCCCTATAGAACAATAGTAGATTTTACCATTTGTTAAAACTTTATCATAACTCAGGGATTTAATATTGTAAAACAAAACTTCACCTCCATCACTATTAATGATGATTATCTCCTCCTGATTATAGGGATTTTTAAGAGTTTGACTAGGTTTAAATTTTATAGTCCTAGGGTTTTGTATGGATAAGTAGTTTTTACTACGTACTTTTTTTCCATTAATGACCTTTGAAACCGCATAGAATATTTGTCCTTTTGTAAAAGGAGTAGCATCAATAAAACTATTCTCGTTTTGATTACTATTAACTTTTACTATCTTTTCATTGTTAAAAGTTTCTTCATTATTTAAATAGTCTTCATTTACTGCATGTATAGTATAGTTTTCAAAGCCCAAATTCGCATCTTTTTCCCATTCTAATTTTAAATTTCCATCATCTAATTTTACTAGGGAAGTAAGAGAAAATGATAAATCCTTATTTTCATAAGAAAGATAATTAACACTAACAACATTCTGTAGATTATTATCCTCATTTATATACTCAGTGACAACTGCATAACCAACAAAGGAGTTAATAGGAACTTTATTGTCTATATATTCATTTTTCAAATTATTAATACTTTCATATATAAATTCTCCTGAATATATAATTGCCCCTGGAAACATATATTTATCGGTGTATGAATTAAGTCTATACACCTTATAACTTTTAAATTTTTTAATAATAACTGGTTTCCAAATTAATTTTAACTGATTGTTATTTCCTGTTAAACTAATTAATTCTGTTTGTGCTTCAAAAACAGCGTTTTCTGGAATTGGTTGCTCTTTGTCGTTAGAACAATTAATAAATAAAACTAGAATTATTAAAAATAAAAAATGTTTTTTTAAGCTATATAAGGTCATAATTTTAATTTAAAAAAAATGGATTTGTAAATTACTTCGTTGACGATTGTTTTATAAATAATTAGTTTTCTATGTTATTTTAATTTCTTGATGTTAAAATGTTTCAATAGCACATTTTATATTAAAATTAAAATTATATCCATATTCAAAACTCCAATACGATAGAGGTTCATAACCTCCAATAACTTTCAAACCAGTACTTGTAATCATTGGAAAGAAGGGGTAAAGTTTAGTTTTAATCACTTCGATAAGCTCGTAATTGGAGTTGAATTTATGAATTACTTTTTCTCTTTGCACTGTTGCATATAAATTGTCTTGATTGTCATAGGCAAACTGAAAATAACGTTTTCCGGTAATCTCAAATAAATTTTTTTCTACTTTAAAATCATTGATATTAAAAAGACAACCATTTATTGAAGTTATTATTTTAGATTTTGATGTATTCCAAGCAAAAATATTCGCATCTGTTGAATTTGCTTTAAGTATAGTGTTTGAATTATTATATGTCTTTAAAAAACAACCAGAGCAAGTAAAAGTAGTAGGGGAAAATTCAAAAATGTTTAGACCACTACTTAAATTATAACTGACTAAAGAAAATAGTTGAGTTGAATTATAAGGTTCTAAATAATCGGAATACCCCCCCATGCCAGTATTTACATTAGTCCCAGTACTCATTTCATAGTAACACCAAGTATCTTTATCTATGTAGTATATAAAATTTCCTAATACAGAAAAGGAAGTTAATCTATTTGTTATTTTGCAAGAATATGTAGTCATAATCTTATAATCATTAGCGTTTATTCGATAGATAGTACCTTTGGTATCAGCAAGAAATATTTCGTTATTATTTACAATTTGAAATTTATTATTTAATAGACTTCCGTTTACAAAAGCTTTTATATCTGTTAGCTTATTTTGTATACTATTGTATTTTTTTAAAAAGCCTACACCTTCTTTGTCTAAAATATGGAAAACATCCGCTTTATTTGGATCTTTAAGTACTTGAAAAGGGACTCTGTCAAATGTAACTAACTCCCGAATGAACTTTTTTGGTTCACTTGTTAAATTCCCAAAACTTAAAGACCTATTTCTCTCATCTTTATAATTAATTTTAATGAAGTAAGTTACTTCTTTGGTGTAAGGCACATCTTTATCAATGAATGTTGTTTCATTTGAAGGCAGATTTGCAATAACCGTTTCCGTAGAATAATTTGTATCATCATTTTTGTATGATCTACAAACTAATAAATCTTCAATTATCAAACCATTAGGTCTTGAAACTTGCCAATCCAATTTTACTTGTCCATATGACGGTTCAAAATTAGTTACAGTTATAGTGAGTGGTTCTTTATTTTTGTCTTCATCCGAACTACATCCGAGTGTAATGGCTAAAAACAAAATTATTACGAGGTATTTGCTAAAATAATTCATTAAAATATTCCTTTTTTAATTTGAGAGTACAATTTGTTTTGGTGTAATATGGTAACCACTTGCCATAAACACAATAAATTTGATTATTTAAATTAAAAAACCTTCCTGAAATATTAAAAGATAAATTTTTAAGATTGTTCCCTGTCATATTATATATTATTTCGTTTCTATTCATTGCCTTTGCAATAATATCCTTTCGATATTCAAAATACATACTGCCAGAATAAACTGTGACATCAAGACTTGGATTGATTTTATAAGTTCTATTATCAACATTGTATGAAATATAGATATCGTTGCCAGAAAATAAGTAATCACAATCAGGATTGCCGTGTATACCTGCAAGAGGTAAGTCAGGAAATGCTGAATCTGGCAGAACTGTCCACTGATTTGTTCCTTTAGAATACCTGTACTTTTGATTGCGAACAGTAACGCTGCTACCATTACTATTCAAGCCGCTAAGCAGATATAGATTATCGTTATAAGCGAACATTATAGGGTCTCGAATTTTGTTACTGGGTAAATCAATCGAAACTTCCTGAAAGGTATTTATGTTTAATTTTGTCAAAGCATATTCCTGCGTAGCAGTATTTCTTTTGTATATAAATACTGAGTCCTCTCCGTCATAAACAGCTTCGTCAATATATCCTTTATAACTAAAAGTAGATAATTCTGTCCATTTTTCTGTTACAGGAGAAAATTCCAATAAAGTATAATTGAAATTGAAATCGTAAGATCCATTATCGGTATATTTAAACTGATAAGCTTTATTATTATGTACAAAAACTGTCTGGTCTGAATAGCCATTCGTGTCATCTACCATTATGCAATAATTTTGTATCGGAACTTCGCAATCAAAACTTGTTGATAAACCAGCAGTTTTATAGGTAACATTTGTAATTTTAAAATCCTTGTAAGGACCAGGAGGTATAGTAATACTTAATTTATTGTTTAAAGTTGAAAAAAAACAGCGGATATCATTAATAAATACTTCGCCAAATTCTAAATTAGGATTTAAATTTTTTCCAAAAACAAGAAGCTCTGATCCAATAAAAACTGAACTATTATTAATCCCGATAATCTCTGGTAATTTTAATTGCAAAGATAGTCCTGACGTTACTTCTTGGAGTTGAGCTCTAACTTTGATTTCTAAGTTTGCAGTTTTGATTTTATTAGGAATCTGAATTTCAATTTTATTATAATCAACATTTATAATTGTAGCATTTTCATTGTTCACAGATACGGTAATAAAATCTTTAATAATATCGAAATTTTCACCATAAATTGTAAAAGTCTCATTAAAAGTAACCTCATCACTATTATACTTACTAATTATTGGTTTTTTTAAAGAAAATATTTTATTAAGAATTGTTTTGTTTTCATTTAAATCAATTACTTTAAGTGTAGGAGTATTTGTTTTAATTGTTCTAGGAACAACAACCATAATCTCTTTGTCTGAAATATAATTTACCTGAGCTTCTTCTGAATCAAAAAAGACTTGTAATTTGCCAACTTCAACATTTTCTACTTGAATCATTATTGATTGGCCTATTAGCCCCGTCTCTGGAAAGTTTACTAAGGTTGGTGGTACATATTTAGTTTCTTCAGAGCTACAAGAATTTAATATAATTGTCAGCAGAATAAATATAACAGATATTTTTTTATTAGAAGTGTTCATATTAAGGTACAATTTATGATGTAAAATATCATTTTTAGCAAAATCAGCAGCTTCTGTTGTATTTTCTACTCTGAATATTCCCAATGGAAAATCAAAATTACTGCCTAACTCTTTTATAAGTAAAACAAACTTTCGTATATACACCCAAAATCATATAGATTGGCGAATTTTTTACTTTGCTCTACTGAGCCAAATATATCAAATAATTGCTTACAAATAAAACACTTTACTGCACATCATACTTCATTTTTCTCAAAATACGAAGCGACTCTTTAAACGACAAATATATTGGAGTAAATGGTTTCAAGAGTAGTTTGGCATCAATTAATTTTTGTTTGGCATCATCAAATCCGTTGAGGTAACAAATCATAAAAGTCGAGGGTAAATTTACTAAATCTTTCTGTTCTTGTTCCGTCAACGATTGTAGTTTTTCGAGTTTGTTTAACAAAGCAATATTCGAATTATAAATGTGAAATAACATTTTTCGGTTGTATTCTGGGGGTTGAAAAAGGATTTTTCTTTCAATTTTATAGTACCCATTGTCATAAAAATAGATGGTTTGTTTTTCTAATGGATAATAACTCGTTTTGTCATTTAACCCCAAAGGAACATATTCGATAATGGTAAAACTATCCTCGTCGAATGTAATTGTTATCACATCTTGGGCGGAATAAAACAACTTGATTTGCTCGTTTATCAGCTCAATATCTACTCGTGATAAATAGGTGTTATGGCGGTATTTTTTGGGCGTACCTGCCCAGCAAATAACAAAAAGCTCCTTGAAAACCTTATATTTCGGAGCCATATCTTTGTGCCTAAAATTCATGAAATCGATGACACCATCCAAGGTATAGGCGATGCTATTTCGAGAATTATTTTCAATACCAATAACTGTTTCGGTATTTTGGTAGTTTTTCTCGATTTCCTCCTCGGTGGGAACAGTATTGCTTCCACGACGGATAAAAACGCTGTTGGCAGGAATGGTGTGGATTCCTTTTTTGAAAAACGAAGTTTTACTTTTGGCTTTAATAGTTACTAAACCAATGACTTTGTCTTTGGATAAATTAGGAAAAGGAACATTTTCGTATTGAATTTTTGGTGGATTTTCGAGATAGGCATTTACCAGATTCTGAATCCGACTGTCGTCAAAAAAGTCGTCGCCTACGATTTCGTTGTCATGATCTTCGACACCCACAACGATATAAGAATTATTGGCAGGATTCGAATTGGATAAGGCACAAATGTGTTTCAAAAACTTGGCTTTCCCTTCTCGGCTATGCAAATTTAACTGTCGCTTTTTGTCATAAAAACTGCACTCATCGTTGTGAGCTAATAGGTTTTTAATTAAAAGACGCTTGTTTATCATTTTTTAAAAATAAAAAAAGAGCAATGTTAAATTTGCTCTTATGATTTTAATCAAAGCCATTTTGTTTCTTCACAGTGGCTATTTATAATGTTGGTAATAAGAAAATTATTGTTTTTATTTTCAAAAAAAATATACCAAGTGGTTCGCTGATTCGATTTGTAGAAAATGTATTTTGAACCAAAATTTTTTAGTACGATTGGAGTTTTCTTTGATGGGAAAGTAGTGATGTTATCATTAGTAAAATCGATTATTTTATCAACATAATCATAAGAACTTTGCATAAACCCAAAATATTCTTCCTTGAAAAGTATAAAAACTAAATCGTCTAAATAATCTAAAGCACCATTTTGAAAAATTATCATCTTTTCCAATTATAAGATTTAATTCTTTCTTTTATTGCTGTTCTAAATTGTTCAGTAGTTAATCCTCTTTTAAATTCCTCGTCAAAATTAAAACTAGTTTGTTTTTTAAGGATTTCAATTTCATTTAAAACTTCTTGATCCTCAATGGATAAAATCCAATCGATAATTTCTTTTTTTTGTGTTGCTATTTCCATTTTTACAAAATTTACATTCAAAGTTACTGATTTTATTTATTCCATCTAAAACAATCCTAACTAATTGCCTCTCTTTTAACAATTGTTGCCGAGGCTTGGGCAGTTGGCATAACAACCAAATCAGCAATATTAATATGATATGGTCTTGAAACCACAAAATGAATTATATCAGCAATATCTTCTGCTGATAAGGGTTTCAAGCCTTTATAAATGTTAGCGGCTTTGTCCTTGTCTCCTTTGAAACGCACTTCGCTAAACTCGGTTTCGACCATTCCTGGATGAATGGCTCCAACCCGAATTCCGAATGGATTCAGGTCCATTAGCATGCTTTTATTCAGAGCATCAACAGCATGTTTTGAAGCGCAATACACATTTCCATTCGGATACACTTCTTTTCCGGCAGTTGAACCAATGTTGATGATATGACCTGATTTTTGTTCAATCATTTTTGGAATTATAGCTTTTGAAACATACAAAAGTCCTTTTACGTTACTATCAATCATCGCATCCCAATCGTCTATATCGCCATCTTGTATAGTACTTAAACCGTGGGCATTTCCAGCATTATTAATCAAAACATCAATTTTAGAAAAGAAGGAAGGCAAAGAATTGATGTTTTCAAAAACTGCTACTTTATCCCGAACATCAAAGCATAAAGTGTGGATTTCTGTAAATTCAGAAAGTTCTTTTTCGAGTTCCTTCAATCGATCTTCCCGTCTTCCGCAAAGGATGATTTTATAATTATTTTTGGCCAATATTCTAGCTGTTGCTCTTCCAATCCCGCTCGTTGATCCAGTCACTAGTACTGTTTTACTCATAGTTTTTATTTTATTTGATAAATGTTTTTTTTCTAGGTTTTTTCTAAAATTTAATTTTAAATCTTTTTCTAAAATGGTTTTTTATCAAGTCGTAATGGCTGTAAAAATAAAAGTGAATTCTCAATTTTAGAACAATTTCTTTTAAAACTTTAAAATTATGAAAATAGTATCATAAATCATCCTTAAAATTAAGGGGTTCTACTAAGTTTTAACCATTCTTTAACATCGTACTTCTAAAAAAAAATTCAATTTGCACCATCAAAAAAAACGAACACAATTTATAGTAATTAAAATACGGAAATGGAAGAAAATACAACGACTTTAGACATTAGAGCAATCAACGAAAAAATAGAAAGAGAAAGTGCCTTTATCGATTTGCTTAGCATGGAAATGAATAAAGTAATCGTAGGTCAAAAGCACATGATCGAGCGACTATTGATTGGATTGTTGGGACAAGGACACATTTTGCTCGAAGGTGTTCCTGGATTGGCAAAAACATTGGCAATAAATACTTTGTCACAAGCCATTCAGGGTTCTTTTAGTCGAATTCAGTTTACCCCCGATTTATTACCCGCCGATGTTGTAGGAACCATGATTTACAACATTAAATCCAATGAATTTTCAATAAAGAAAGGACCTATTTTTGCCAATTTCGTTCTTGCCGATGAGATTAATCGTGCGCCAGCCAAAGTACAATCGGCATTGTTGGAAGCCATGCAGGAAAAACAAGTCACTATTGGCGATACGACTTTCAAATTAGACAGACCCTTTTTAGTACTAGCCACACAAAACCCAATCGAGCAAGAAGGAACTTATCCTTTGCCAGAAGCGCAAGTCGATCGTTTTATGTTGAAAACCGTGATTGATTATCCAAAAATGGATGAAGAAAGAATGGTTATTCGCCAAAATTTGAAAGGAAGCTACGAAAAAGTAAATCCAGTAGTTTCGGTAGAACAAATTATTCGTGCGCAAGAGGCGGTTCGTGAAGTTTATATGGACGAAAAAATTGAAAAATACATACTTGATATTATTTTTGCTACCCGTTTTCCTGAGAAATACAAATTAGCCGATTTGAAACCTTTGATTAGTTTTGGTTCGTCGCCACGTGGAAGTATCAATTTGGCGAATGCAGCAAAATGTTACGCTTTTATAAAACGTCGAGGCTATGTTATTCCTGAGGATGTTCGCGCTGTTGTCCACGATGTATTGCGTCACAGAATCGGAATTACATACGAAGCCGAAGCCGAAAACATTACTTCTGTAGACATCATAAACAAAATCGTAAACGAGATTGAAGTACCTTAATCCTCCCCAACCCCTCCGAAGGAGGGGCTTTTAAATAAGAGGTGTTAAAATGACATAAACAATCCAGAAACAATTCCTCCCCTTCGGGGAGGTTAGGAGGGGAAAATGGAAACAAAAGACTTACTAAAAAAAGTACGAAAAATAGAAATCAAAACCCGAAGATTGAGCGATCATATCTTTTCGGGCGAATACCACACCTCGTTCAAAGGGCGTGGAATGACTTTTAGCGAAGTGCGTCCCTATCAATATGGCGATGATATTCGAGCTATCGATTGGAATGTAACGGCACGTTACAACGAAGCTCACGTAAAAGTTTTCGAGGAAGAACGAGAGCTAACGATGATGTTGATGGTGGATATTTCGGGCTCGGAAAGTTTTGGTTCTAAAAATCAATTCAAAAAAGATATTGTTACCGAAATTGCTGCAACAATGGCGTTTTCGGCTACAAATAACAATGATAAGATTGGTTTGATTTTGTTTTCGGATCAAATCGAATTGTACATTCCGCCCAAAAAAGGACGTTCGCATGTGTTGCGAATTATTCGAGAATTGATAGAATTTCAACCTAAAAGTCAGAAAACAGATGTTGCCCAAGCCTTAAAGTTCCTATCGGGAACACAAAAGAAGAAAGCAATTGTGTTTGTTATTTCAGATTTTATGTCAGAGGATTACGAGCATACGCTGAAAATTGCTTCCAAGAAACATGATATTACTGGAATTCGTGTGTATGATATTCGGGAAGAAAAAATGCCCAATCTCGGAATGGTTGCTATGTTGGACGCCGAAACTGGAGAAACGCAGTTGATAAACACCGCTTCAAAAACGGTACGAATCAATTATGAAAAATATTATAATGAAAAAGTGAAATACTTTAAAGAAACCTTCAGCAAATCAGGTTCCGGGGTAGTAAACACTAGAGTTGACGAAAGTTATGTCACGAAATTATTAGGGTATTTCAAATCGAGATAAAGATTTCAGATTGAAGATTAACGATTTTTGATTTCAGATTTGGTTGTAACGGAAAAGGTTAGTTTTTGATTTAGTAACGAAGAAAAATAAATAGCAATGAACAAACAAGAACTAGAAAATAGATTGATAGATTTTGCAGCAATGATTATAATCGCAGCAAATAGTTTTAAAAACAATTATGCCGGGAATCATTTAGCAGGTCAAATTATTCGTTCAGGAACGTCTCCTGCTTTAAATTATGGTGAAGCTCAAAGCGCAGAAAGTAGTAAAGATTTTGTTCATAAAATGGGAATTTGTTTGAAAGAATTAAGAGAAAGTTTTGTTTGTTTAAAAATTATTGAAAAAGCGAATTTAACAACGGATTTCAACGGATTGTCTATTGCTAAGACTGAGGCTAACGAGTTGATTTCAATTTTTGTGTCAAGTATTAAAACTGCAAAAACGAATATGAAATAATTTTGAAATAAAAAGATTCAACAGTCTAGAGAGAAATCTGAAATCAAGAATCGTTAATCTTCAATCAAAAATCAAAAGTTTCCTAAAATAAAGAATGAAAAAAATACTATTATACTTTCTGTTTACCACCACCGTTTTTGCCCAACAAAAACAAGTGACAACCAGTATTGACACAACCAAGAATACAATTGGCGCCGAGTTCAAACTCACGCTAAAAACCGATGTCGATACCTTGTCGAAAGTGGTTTTTCCAGATTTGAAAAATTTTGGAGCACTCGAAGTAATTCAGTCGTATCCGATAGACACCATTCTAAAAAACGACCGTTACGAATTGATTAAAAAGTATGGACTTACCCAATTCGATTCGGGAAAGTATATGATTCCTAGTGTTCGAATTTTGATTAACAACAAAGTCGTTTTATCGGATTCGCTTTTAGTTGAGGTTGCCAACGTTCAAGTAGACACCCTGAAACAAAAAATGTATGATATTAAAGATATTATTCCTGCTCAACATTCTTTTTTTGGGAGTTGGTGGATTTATCTTTTAATTCTTCATCTAATTGTAGGGCTGGGAGGATTGCTATATTGGTACATAAAAAAGTATAAAAAAGAGAATCAACCAGAAGAGGAAACTTTTAAAACTCCAATAGAAAAAGCAACAAATATGCTCAATAAACTGGAGAAAAAAGAACTCTGGCAACGAGGTGAGGTCAAAGAATATTACAGCGAATTGACAGATATTGTTCGGAATTATATCGAAGAGGCTATCGAAATTCCAGCTATGGAAAGTACCACTTCTGAATTAATTCAAAGTTTGAAAGTAGCATCTCTCAAAAAGAAAATGAAACTTTCGAAGGAAACTATAGATAATTTATTCACCGTTTTGAAACAAGCCGATTTAGTAAAATTTGCCAAATCAAAACCACTGGATTTCGAAATTACAGAAGACCGAAAGAAAATCGAAAGGGCCATTGTTACTTTGGACAAAGCCATTCCTGTAATAATTGAGGTGGAAGATGATATGTTGCTCAATGAAATGCAACGTCAAGAACAACTGAAAAAAGAACTACAGAAACAAAAGAAAAAACGTATCGTAACTATTGCAGTTTCTACGTTCCTATTGCTTTTTGTAATAACATCTTTTTTTGTTGTCACAAAAGGTTTTGATTATGTAATAGATAACGTCTTCGGAAATTCATCAAAAGAATTGTTAGAGGGCGAATGGGTAAAAAGCGAGTACGGAAGTCCTATTATAAAAATCAACACTCCGAAAGTTCTAACAAGAACAGACCTGAAAAAGATTCTTCCAAAAAACGGAACAGCATTGATTAAGGATATGCAATCTTTTGCTTATGGGAGCTTTAATGATAATTTTTATATTATGGTTTCGACTTTGCATTACAAACAGGAGACAAAAATTGATTTGGCAAAATCATTGGATGCAGCATTGCAATCGCTCGAAGCTCAAGGAGCACAAAATATGATTGTCAAACAAGAAGATTTCGAGACTAATGAAGGAGGAATTAAAGGGATAAAAGGATATGGAACTTTCTCAAAAATTGACGGAGAAAATCAAAGCAGCACTAAATTTTATTATGAAACATTGATCTTTAGTCAAGAAGGCGGTTTGCAACAAATCATTATCGTTCACGAAGAGGGAGATAAATACGCCAATGAGATTTCAGATAAAATACTAAGCTCTGTTGAACTTCAAAACACGAAACAATAATGGGAAAATTATCATTTTTAAACCCAGAGTTTTTTTGGTTGTTTCTTTTGATTCCAATGGCTGTTGCTTGGATCTATTGGAAAAGAAACGAGCAAACAGCCACATTGAAAATTAGTTCAACACAAGGATTCAAGGGCTCAAACTCACTTTTAACGAAGCTCAAACCTCTTTTGAACGTGATGCGATTATTGGCGTTAAGCTCCTTAATTATAGCAATGGCGAGACCTAGAACAGTTGACATAAGCAATCAAACCAAGACTACAAGAGGAATAGATATCGTTATTGCAATGGACGTTTCGGGAAGTATGCTCGCCAAGGATTTGAGACCTAACAGAATGGAAGCGCTAAAAGATGTCGCTGCTGATTTTGTCAAAGAAAGACCAAATGATAGAATAGGATTGGTAGTTTATGCATCAGAAGCCTACACAAAAACACCGGTTACTAGTGATAAAGCGGTAGTTTTAGAAGCAATAAAAAGTGTAAAATACGACCAAGTTTTGCAAGACGGAACAGGAATTGGAATGGGATTATCAACCGCAGTAAACCGATTGAAAGATAGCAAAGCCAAAAGCAAAGTAATAATTCTATTGACAGATGGTGTGAACAATGCCGGTTTCATCGAACCAGAAACAGCTGCTGATATTGCTAAACAATACGGAATAAAAGTCTATACCATTGGGGTTGGAACAAACGGAATGGCGGAATCGCCTTATGCTTTAGCGCCAAATGGACAAATTTTATTCCAAATGATGAAAGTTGAAATCGACGAACAGTTAATGAGAAGTATAGCCAGAAAAACTGACGGAAAATATTTCAGAGCAACTAGCAACAGCAAATTGGCCGAGATTTATGCCTCAATCAATAAACTGGAAACAACCGAAATCGAAGAATTGAAATTCTATGATTATGACGAAAAATACAGGCCATTTGTGTGGTTGGCAGGCATTTTAATTCTGTTGGAAATTGGATTACGAAATACGGTTTATAGAAGTTTTATATAATCCTCTCCCCAGCCCTCTCCAAAGTAGAGGGAGGTGAAGTTGACAACAAAACTGGTAGCAAATAATTTTAAAATGGATTATAATTAATAAAAATATCAAAGTACGATTTTAAATACCAGACAGAGTCTAAAATCTAAAATCTAAAATCTGAATAATGGAATTAGACGAATCAAAATATTTATACATTCTTTTTATAGTGCCCGTTTTGGTGTTACTTTTTCTATACAATCAATATTGGAAAAGAAGAAAACAGCGAGAATTTGGTGACTTGGATATGGTCAAGAAATTAAGCCCGGAAAAATCTGTTTTCAAACCATTTTTCAAGTTGATTGTAGTTATTTTAGCACTCGTTGGATTGATTTTCGGATTGGTAAATCCAAAAATTGGTACCAAGATGGAAACCGTAAAACGCGAAGGAATCGACATCGTTTTTGCAATGGATGTCTCCAAAAGTATGCTCGCCGAAGATGTAGTGCCAAGCCGATTGGAAAAAAGTAAACAAATCGTTTCGCAACTTATCAATCAGTTAGGGAATGACCGTATAGGAATCGTGGCTTATGCCGCAAGTGCTTTTCCAGTATTACCTATTACTACTGATTATAGCGTGGCGAAAATGTTTTTGCAAAGCGTAAACACAGACATCGTTTCTTCACAAGGAACTTCACTAGACGAAGCCATCAAATTAGCGGCAACTTATTTTGACGAAAAAAGTAAAACCAGCAAGTTGTTGATTATGATTTCTGACGGTGAGGATCATGCAGAAGGAGCTGAATCAGCTGCCGAAGAGGCAAATAAACTCGGAATGAAAATCATAACGATTGGAGTTGGAACTGAAAAAGGAAGTACAATTCCTTTGAGAGTAAATGGTGTTATCGAAAGTTTTAAAAGAGACAATAATAACGAAGTGGTCATAACAAAATTGAATAAGGAAGGGTTAACTTCCATTGCCAAAGCCACAAAAGGAGGATATGTGAGCGGAAATAATACCAAGGAAGTTGTTGATTACGTAAAAAATGCTCTAGATAATATCCAAAAAACCGAATTCGAATCGACTCAAATGGCCGATTTTCAATCGCAATTTCAATGGTTTTTGGGTTTTGCTTTTGCCTTGTTGTTTTTGGATATTTTCCTTTTAGAAAGAAAGACAAAATGGGTGCGAAAGTTGAATTTATTTAATGAAAAAGAATAATGAAAAATAGTATTTTATATATTTTACTAACACTTTCTTTAGCAGTTTCTGCTCAAGAGAAAGATAAGACGATGCCTAAAGCAAATGAGGAATATTCCGAAAAGAAGTTCGCTGAGGCTGAAGCCAATTATAGAATTTCTAATTCCAAATTTCCAAAAAGAACCGTTGCACCTTTTAATTTAGGGAATTCAATTTATAAGCAAAACCAGAACGCGGAAGCAAAATTTGCTTATGCAAAAGCGATTGAAAGCACAAAATCAAGAACTCAAAAACATAAAATCTATCATAATTTAGGAAACGTTTTTATGAACGAAAAAAATTATACTAATGCAGTTGAAGCCTATAAAAATTCCTTACGTAATAATCCTTCGGATGAGGAAACTAGGTATAATTATGCTTTGGCCAAAAAGAAACTGAAAGAAAATCCTCCAAAAGAAGATAAGAAGAAAGACGATAAAAAGGACGGAGAAAAAGAGAAGAAAGACGACCAAAACAAAAAAGATAAGGACAAAGAAGACGACAAAGGAAAGGACAAAGCAGCGGATAAGGGCGAGAATAAAGATGATAAACCTAAAGACGAAGGAAAACCTAAACCAATGCCAGGAGGAATTTCAAAACAACGATTAGAAAATCTTCTAGAAGCCGTAAACAATGAAGAAAAGAAGATTCAAGACAAAGTAAATGCCCAAAAAGTAAAAGGAAAACCAACACCAGCAGAAAAAGATTGGTAATTCAATTATTAGAGTTTAAAATAATAACAAAATAAAATGTACCCAGTTTCAACTCCCTCTCCTTTGGAGAGGGTTGGGGTGAGGAAATACAATGAAAAATTTTTTAATAGCGATAGTTTTAGTAGCGTGTAATTCTCTTTTGGCTCAAGTACAATTTGAAGCAAAAGTGAGTAAAAATTCGCTTGGACTAAACGAAAGACTTCGCATTGATTTTGTGATGAATATTGATGGGGACAACTTTAACCAACCGTCATTTGAAGGATTTAGAATCATTGCTGGGCCAAGTCAGCAAGTGAGTCAGTCGTGGATAAACGGAAAAAGCTCTTTTGAAAAAGTATATTCTTATTACCTTTTGCCCAATCAAAAAGGAACATTAATTATCAAGCAAGCATCTATTGAATATAACGGGCAAATATATAAAACATCGCCTGTAAAAATTACGGTTACGAATGCTGTGCAAGAGGCGAGAGACCCGAATGATCTAGCTCAGATTTCCGCTGATGACAATATTCATTTGGTGGCCGATATTTCTATAACCAATCCTTACATTAACGAACCGATTACCGTAGTTTATAAACTTTATTTCGATTTTAATATTGGAATCAGAAATTCACGAGAACTAGATAAACCCAAGTACAATGATTTTTGGAGTCAAGATATAGAAATTAAGCAGCCTGTTGCAGAAGAAGGAATGTTCCAAGGCAAAAGATGTGCGGTTGTTGTGTTAAAGAAAATAGTTTTATATCCTCAAAAATCAGGGAAACTAGTTATTGAACCTTTGTCCTTGGATTTAGATTTAGAATTACCCACGAATCGTAGAGATATGTTTGGACGTGTAGTTTTTACTAATGGAAACAAAAGAGTTTCAGCCGGAGCTAAAACAATCGCAGTAAAAGCGCTACCTGAAGCAGGAAAACCCGCTGATTTTTCGGGAGCTGTGGGTAAATTTGATTTTAAAGTTATACCATCGAAAACGAATTTAAAAAACGGAGAAAGTCTAGATTTGATTGTTAGCGTGACTGGAAAAGGGAATATGAAATTATTCAATTTACCAAAACCTGTGGTGCCTAATTCACTAGAAATGTACGATCCCGTTCACGGCGAAAAAGTAAATACAACCTTAGCAGGAATGTCAGGAAAAATATCCGACAGCTATACTATTATTACGCAATTCAAAGGGAATTATCCAGTAAAACCAATGCAATTCTCCTATTTTGATTTAGGATCTGGAACCTATAAAACCATAAGTTCGCCAGAAATAATGATTAATGTTTTGGATGGTCCTTCGGACAATGATCAAGTCGCTTCAACAACTTCTGGAACACCCAAAAATGTAGTTTCTAGTAGCGAACAATTCAAATTTATTAAGCTAAAAAGTGATCTTATTTCAATTAAAAATAGTGACTTTTTGGGTTCTAATTTGTTTTATAGCTTATTGTTTTTACCTTTTTTAATGCTACCATTAATTGTGTTATTCAAAAAGAAAAAAGAAGCAATAGACGGTGATGTTTTTGGAAACAGAATAAAGATGAACAACAGATTAGCCAAGAAATACCTATCAGAAGCCAAAAAACAAATCAACAACAAAGAACCATTTTACGTAGCTTTAGAAAAAGCGATGCACAATTTCCTGAAAGCCAAGCTGCACATCGAAACCTCAGATATGAGCAAAAGCAATATTCAAAAGCTATTAGCATCAAGAAATGCAAATGCCCAAACCATAATTGATTTCATCAATTTGACCGAAAATTGTGAATTGGCGCGTTTTGCGCAATCATCGAGCGCAGCAATTCAGCAAGATTTTGATAAGGCAGTAGCGATAATTTCGGATTTAGAGAAACAAATATAATTAAACGGACAGACGTCAAGTCACAAAGAATATTAAATCGACTTAAAGTAATTAAAGGTGGAATGTTAATAGGGTCGAATTCCCCTCTTAAGAGGGGTTAGGGCTGTGTTTTTCGGCATTTATTATTGAATTAAATGTTGGTTTAGAAAAGCAACTCGAAATAGCAAATAGGAGAAAACAGGCTTAGCGTCTAGCGCTAAAAACATAGATAATGAAAAAGATACTATTTATATTACTACTAACAACCCAAATTTTATCAGCTCAAAAGGGCTTTGATAAAGGGAACTATTTGTACCAAAAATTAAGGTATGAACAAGCAATTTCAGAATACGAAAGTGTTTTGACGGCTAAACAGCATTCAGCGGAATTGTATTTTAACTTAGGAAATTGCTATTACAAATTGAATAAAGTGGCTCCTGCCATTTACAATTATGAAAAAGCTTTAGTGCTCAATCCCGACGATAAAGAAATAGCGAACAACCTGAAATTTGCACAGAAAATGCAAATCGACGAGATAAAAGTGATCCCAACGGTTGGTTTTTCAAAAATGGTTCAAGACTTCACTTCCATCTTTCATTACAATTCTTGGGCTTGGATTTCTATCGGATTTTCCACACTGTTTTTACTGTGTTTTATGGGATATTATTTTTCTAAATTAACCTTCACAAAAAGAATATTTTTCTTTGGTATGTTTGTTTTGTTAGTACTACTTTTGATCAGCTTTTCAGCTGCAATTTCCGAGAAAAATGATTTCGACAATGAAAAACCAGCTATCGTTTTTGCCGAAATGGTTTTAGTTAAAAGCGAACCACAAAAAGCAAGTAACACGGTCTTTACCATCCACGAAGGAACCAAAGTTTTTATTAAGGATACATTAGACAATTGGAGAAAAATTCAATTGACTAACGGAACCGAAGGTTGGATTGACAAAACTGCGATTAAGGAAGTGAAAGAGTAGTGTTCAGTCTTGTGCGGACTGAATACTAAAAACTGATCACTGCTTACTTTTTTTAAGATCGTCAACCCATTTTTCAATCGAAGGATAAATAAACCCAGCTGAGATTTGAATTGGTCGATAAAACAGAGATTTGTCCAGCGTTTCTTTCTTGGCAAAAGTATTGTTGAAGTTAATCTTTTCGAAAAGGTTCAAAAAGATACTTAGAATTAAAATAGTTTTTAAAAGTCTAAAAAAACCTCCACCAAGATTGTTCAGAACGCCTAGTTGCGCAAAATTTGCAACGCTGGTAAGGAATTTTGCCAAAAGTGAAATCCCAACAACCACGATAAGAAAAGTAATTATAAAGGCAACAATTTGAATGGTTTTTGGATTCCAATGCACAACTCCCGAAAGCATCGCTTTGGCAAGAGAGGAGAATTTTATGGCGATATAAATCCCTAAAATCAATGAGATTAATGAAGCCAACTCCACAAAAAGCCCATTTCTAATGCCTTTAAAAACACCAATGACGAGTATAACGCCCAAAACAATATCTAAAAAACTCATTTTATGATTTTTAAAGTTCGAAAGACAAATATAACAGAATATTCCATTTTCAACTTCTTATATTTG